>NZ_DSDD01000186.1:0-12637 GCF_011048875.1 Rhodovulum sp. | reverse complement strand
TCATATTCGCTTTCCGACCGCTTGCAGAACCCGGCCAGCCCGCCGCCCTGGCGCAGCGTGGGCATACGGTCGCGGCGGCCGGTGAGAATCTTGTGGGGATAGCATTGGTGGCTGACATCCCAGATCAGCTTGTCAAAGGGGGTGTTGAAGACCGCATGCAGCGCCACGGTCAGTTCCACGACGCCCAACGACGAGCCCAGATGGCCGCCAGTCTGCGCGACCACGGAAATCACCTCTTGCCGGACGTCCCGCGCCAATTGGGTCAGGTCGGCCTGGCTCATGCCCTTCAGGTCGGCCGGACCGGCAACGCGGTCCAGCATCGGGGTCGGGGGCTTGTTCATTGGTCTTCTCCCGCGCGTTTCTCTTGATAAAAAAGCGCCGTGTGGACACGTCTCCACACGGCGCCAGTGTCCTGTGTCTGACAGGAAGGGAACCGGGGTGTGGAGGCCCCGAATACCGGGCCCCGCAAGGGACCCGATCACGTTCGGCCGGGCGGCATGCGATACGCGCCGCCCGGCCGGAATTCACGTCACTGCACCGGGCTGGCCAGTTCCGGCCACTCGGCAACCATGTCGCGGCCGTTCAGCGGGCTGATCACCTCCATATGGCAGGTCATGCAGTTCACCTTGGCGGACTCGCGCCCCAGAATCTCCGAGCGGGGCTCGTAGTAGGTCTGGTTGATGTCAATGGCCATCTGCTGCGCCAGCATCGTGATCGACCAGGCCGGGGTGACCTGGGTCGCGTCGTAGAAGGCGCGCGTGTTGTGACAGAAGACGCAGCTCACGTCGAGCGCGTTCGCCTGATGGTTCATCAGGCTGAAGGTGCGCTCCGCGTCCTGCCAGGTCGGATCGCCCGGCTGCTGGGCAACGCGGCTTTCAAGATCGTGGACCTTGATGCTCTCGCCGTCCAGCAGGAACTTCTCGACCGCATCCACCGGAAGCGAGGTGAACTCGCTCTGGGTGTATTTGTGGACGAAGGCGGTCGTCCCGGCACGCTCATAGGTCAGCAGCCGGTTCTGGACCCCCGCCCAGCCCGACGCAGCCGAGTTGACCACGCCGGCCTTGAGCCACGATCCCGGAGGCGTCGGCTGTCCACGGTGGCAGGTGTAGCAGTTCACCCCCTTGCCGTCGGACGCCAGGTTGTGGGTATCCCATTCGGTGTTAAGATACTGGGTTGCCTCGACGCAGCTTCGCGTGATCGCCAGCGTGGTCTCGTCGACCTCGCCGTTGTCATACAGAACCACGGGCGCACCCACCCAGGCGCTCATCGCCTCCTGCAGCCGGTCAAAGCTGCTTTGCGGCATGTCGCCGAAGGCGATGACGGTTTCGCCATACGCCTCGGCCGCCGTCGGCTCGCCTTCCTGCGGCTCGGGCCGCGCGAACGCCTGATAGCTTTCCTCGTAGGGATCGTATTGCGGGTTGTCCTTCACGAACTTGGACACGTCCATGCCGATGCCGCGCGGGCCGGTCTGGTAGTCGACTGTCTTGTAGGGGTTGTCGAAGGCCACGATGATCGCGGTGATCGCCGCCGCCCCGCCCACGACCCCCGCAAGGATACCGGGCCCAATCAAATCGGTGGGGTTGTCTTCGCTCCACTTGAAGAACCATTTCGGGAGTTTCAACATGTCAGCCTCCTGTCCGCCCGGTATAGGCTTCGTAGCCATAGGGCTCCATGTATTCCGGAGCGAAGTTGTGCTCCTGGGCCCAGATGAACCAGTTGTCGACAACCGTGCCGGTCAGCAGGATGCCGATCCCGCCCGTGATCGGGGTGAGAACCGCAAACCACCAGGCCCAGCGGTGGATACCTTCCATCGTGGCGTTGAAGCCCATGGTCCAGCGCCAGAACAGCGCCGCGCGTTCGGCCGCGGTGCCGCGGTCGTAGATCTGCTCCAGCTCGCGGTCGCCGCCGAAGCGGGTCACGGCGAGAATGGTACCACCATGCATCGCGAACAGCAGGGCAGAGCCGTAGAGGAACGCGATCGAAAGCGCGTGGAAGGGGTTGTAGTAGAGGTTACCGTAGCGGATCGAGAAGGCCGTGGTCCAGTCGAGGTGCGGGAAGATGCCATAGGGCACCATCTCGGACCAACTGCCCATCAGGATCGGGCGGAAGAAGCCCAACACCATGAACAGCCAGATCGCGGCCAGGAACGCCCACGCAATATGCTTGCCCATCTTGTGCTCGACAGCCAGCGAATAGGTGCGCCACCACCAGGCCCAGACCGAGACCAGCAGGAAGAAGCTGGCGATCATGTACCATCCGCCATCGCTGAGAGGCGGAATGCGCAGGCCGTATTCCGGGCTGGGCGGTTCCAGCGCCAGCCAGAAGCCCTGACGCAGGAACTGGACGATCGAGTAATCGACCTGCGCCAGCATGTTGAACCCGATGATGAAGAAGGCGGTGAAGCCGGCAAAGATCGAGATCACACCTGCATAACCCAGATAGATCGGGCCGACCTGTGCGTTGCCGAACCAGCCGAGGATCGGGAAGTTGCCGATGCCGCCGACCCGCTCCTCCATCATGTTGTTCTCGTTGTCCATGCCCCAGTCACCGGAGCCGGCAACCTGGACCTGGGTAAAGATGTTCTGATACTCAGCCATGGTTACATAACTCCTTGGCCTGCGCCGGCGGCCTCGACATCGGGCCAGATCGGCATGTTGCTCCACCAGGTCCACCACTCGGGCCAGCCCTCGGTCCAGAGCGGACCGGAGATGATGATGCAGACTGCCGAGAAGAAGACCGCGTTGATCGCCAGCAGCCAGCCAAGCCGGTGAATCCCCAGCGTCCCGACCGAGTAACCGATGAAGTCACGGAAGAACGTGTCTTCGTGGTCGGGGGTCTTGGCTTCTTCGCCCTTTCCCGGGTTGCAGGCCGACAGGATCAGTCCGCCATGCAGAGCCAGCGCCAGACAGGTGGCGAAGAACAGCGACACGCCGAGCATGTGGAACGGGTTGTAGTGGAAGTGCAGGTAGGCGTAGCCGGTATTCGACACCCAGTCGAGATGGCTGAAGACACCGTAGGGGAAGCCATGGCCCCAGGCGCCCAGAAGCAGCGGGCGGAACACAACCAGGGTAACATAGGCCAGGATCGCAACGCTGAACGCAATCGGAACGTGGTAGCCCATTCCGAGTTTGCGGCAGATTTCGACTTCCCTGAGCGCCCAGCTGACGAACGCGCCGATCGCGCATACGGTGATGAATTGCCAAAGCCCGCCCTCGGCCAGCGGCGCGATGCCCAGACCATGCGAAAGGTCAGGCGGCGCAATGTGGATCGTGAACGGGTTGAAGGTTCCTTGCAGGGACGCACCGTAGAAGATCAGCGCGGTCCCGAGGGTGGCGAAAAAGGCGGTCGTCACTCCGAAGAAGCCTACGTAGAAAGGCCCCACCCAAAAGTCGAACAGATCGCCACCGATGAGCGTCCCTCCACGGACGCGATACTTTCTCTCAAAACTGAGCAGTGCCATCGTCTGTCTCCGCAAATGGCGGCCGTGTCCGTGAGGGGCCTCAGCCGTCCTTGTTCTTCGAGGTCGCCGCGGGCGGTAGATCGGGGCTTCCGCCCGCGGCGCTGATGTCACTTCCAGTGCTGTCCACCGGAAGGCCGGGCGGCTTACGCGCCAGCGGCCTTCTCGGCGGCGATGTTCAGCCAGTTGAAGTAGGGGTTGCTGAGAACGAAGAGGTGAATCATCACCGCAAGCAGGAAGAGGAAGACGCCCTGCGCGACAAGCACGCGACGGGGGTCGAAAATCATCCAGATTTTATAGAACTTGGCCATTTTTCAGGTCCCTCTCTCAGAGCCACGGACGCCAGATGTACACTGCCAAGTGAGCGAGAACGGCAACAGCCGAGAACAGCCAAAGCCCGCTCATGTAGACAGCATGCACTTCCTGCGCCTGCTCATCGGTCAGACCCGAGAACGACAGGTCAGATTCAGCCATAAACTTTCCTCCGGATCGTCAGACTGATGCCGCGCATCCCGGCGGCCGGGTCCCAGCAGCGCGTCATGCTCTGCCAGCTACTCGCCCACCCGGGGGGGGATGGACGAATTCGGGTTTGCGCCTGATTGCTCAGGCAGAAAAGATCATGGGCGTGATGATCCGCGCCTGGCTCCAGGCGCGGGCGATCGGGCCCTTTGTGTTCAGATCACCGTTGCGCAGCACCGACAGCAGCGTGGCGATGAAGGCCAGCGGCAGGGCTGCGAGGAAGATGATCGTGAAGTAGACGGCGAATTCCGCTTTCGGCGGCCGGTGCGCGCGTGCGACATGGACGTCGGAAGTCTGGTCGGTCATCTGCTGTCTCCCTTTTCAAGTCGTTCGAAACCGGCAGGCGCAAGCGCCTCGACCGTTTCCCGCACCACCCGCTCGGCACCCTGTTCGAGCGCAGCCTTCTCGGCCGCGTCACGCAGGGATTTCGCTGCGGAGATGCGAGTGAGAACCGGGTGTTCCGCCACGATCCTGTCGAGAAGCGCCTGAGCGTCCTCGTCCCAGGGAAAGTCGCGGCGAAGCCGGGTAGGTGTCGCTGCGGCCGAGTCCATCTCGGCGCCCAGCGGCAGAATGTGAAAGAGTGCGTCGAACAGAGCGTTGCACACTTCCTGAAGCAGATAGGTCGCACCGGCATAACCCATGAAGGGCGTCCCCGTCGCGCGCCGGATCGCCGCACCCGGGAAGCCCGCCGGGATGAAGGCCGGCTTCGGCCCATGCCCGGCCGACAGTTCGGCCAGATAGATCTTCTCGTTGATCGAACCCATCACGACCAGCGGCCGCTTCTGCGCCATCAGCGCACGGACCTGTTCGTTGTCGGTCTTGGCGCCGCGCCGGCGGGCCACCGCAAAGGCGCAGGGAAAGCCCAGATCGCTTTCCATGAAGTGGCGCACGCCGCGGGCATAGGTCTCGTTCGCGACGATGGCAAAGCTGGCCGTGGCAAAGAAGTCCTGCGTCACCGATCGCCACAGATCCCAGACCGGCTTGATCGTCGAATGCTTCTCGCGCGCGATGAAGGGCTCGGGATCAAGGCCCAGCATCTCGCCCAGCTTGCGCAGGAATTTCGTCGTCGAGTCGACGCCGATGGGCGCCTGAAGGTAAGGCTTGCCCAGAACTTCGGCCAGGCCGCGCCCAAACTCGCGATACATCACGATGTTGACGTCGGCATTCACCAGGTTGCGCATCTCGGCCAGATGGGCGCCCAGCGGCATCACCATGTTGACCTCGGCGCCGATGCCTTCGACCAGGCGCCGGATCTCGGCCAGATCGGAGGGCATGTTGAACACGCCATACATCGGCCCAAGGATGTTGACCCGCGGCTTCGCGCCCTCTTCGCGCTTCTTCTCGGGGGGCATCCGGCCCTTGGTCATGCCGAATTCGGTGAAGATCCAGGTCATCGCCCGGTCGGCGGCTTCCCATTGATCCTCGTCGATGGTGCGCGGCAGGAACCGCTGGATGTTGGTGCCCATGGGCGTCACGCCGCCGCCGATCATCTCGGCGATCGAGCCGGTGACGACGACAGCCGGCAGCGCCGGGTCGAGCGCACCCCAAGCGCGCTTCATCGCGCCTTCGGTGCCGTCGCGGCCCAGTTCTTCCTCGCCCAGGCCGGTGACGACGATGGGCAGCTCGTGCGGAGGCAGTGCGTCTGTGTAGTGCAGCACAGAGGTGACCGGCAGGTTCTCGCAGCCCACGGGGCCATCGATGACCACCTGCAGGCCCTTGACGGCACAGAAGGCGTACACGGCCCCCCAGTACCCTCCGGCCCTGTCGTGATCCTGAACCAGCATCAGATCATTTCCTCCGCCTTTTCGGCGCGACGCCTCTTGGCGAGTTTCTTCTGGTGGGCCTCCCGGAACTCGGGGTGGAGATTCGGTTCCCCCTCCCAAATGCCCGCGGTGTCACCCTCTCCGACATTTTCGAAGAATTCGCGCATGGACGCCATGCGGCCCTTGTTCGCAATCGCCGAGTTCACCACCTGCGCGAGCGACCCCGCCCCGGCCGGTCCCATCAGCGGACGGGCCGAAATCAGGTTGGTGAAGTAAAGGCCCGGGATCGCCAGTTCCTTGGCCTTCTGCACGACCGGCGTGGTGCCGATGGCAAGGTCGGGCCGGATCGCCTCCATCGCGGCGCAATCATCCTCAAGCGAGGCGCGGAACTTGACCTTGACGCCCTTGGATTCCAGCCAGTCCCGGTCCGCCTCGGATTGCTTCGTCTTCGCGCAAGCCGTTCCGACATAAGGAATATTTGCACCGGACTCGATCAGCAGACGGGCCACCAGAAGTTCCGATCCCTCATAGCCCGACAGCGTGATCGTGCCGTTTATCGGCGCCCCGGCCAGCGCGCCCTTGATGGCGGGCAGGAACATGTTCTGCGCCGCCGCGACCTTGTCGGCGGGCAGGCCGAAGGCATCGCCGATATTGGCAAGCCAGGCGGCTGTGCCATCATGTCCCACCGGGGCCGAGCCGACGATGGGCCGGCCGGCCGCGTCGAATTCACGCATGGCGGCAGTGTAGAACGGATGGATCGCCGCCACGGCGCCGCAATCCAGCGCGGCGTAAAGCTCGCGCCATTCGCGGCAGGGCACCACGGGTCCGCAGGCCAGCCCGAGCGGATCGAGCAGCTTGCCGATCACGATGGGATCGGCCGGGAACATCTCACCCAGAAGCGTCACGGTCGGCCGGTCGGACAGCCCACCCTCTGGCGCGGCGACGGGGCCTGCCATGATCTCCTTGCGGGCATAGTTCAGCATCGCGCCCGCCAGCACGTCCTTGGCCTCGGCATGGGTCGGCACGCCAAAACCCGGCACGTCGATGCCCACGATCCGCACGCCGTTGATCTCGTCCGGCAGCAGTCGCAGTGGCACGCCCGAGGCGGTTGGAACGCACAGGTTCGTCACCACGATGGCGTCATAGCGGTCGGGATCGGCCAGTTCGTGCACCGCCTCGCGGATATCCTCGAACAGCTTGCCGGTGACCAGCGTTTCGGAATTGAACGGGACGTAGCCCACCGACCGCCGCGCGCCGTAGAAATGGCTGACGAAGGTCAGGCCATAGACGCAGCAGGCCGAGCCCGAGAGTACGGTCGCCACGCGGCGCATCCGAAGGCCCACGCGGAGCGAGCCGAAGGCCGGGCACATGCTTTGCGGCTTGTCATGCGGGCCTTGCGGATAATCCCTGGCATATCGGTCGAGGATGTCGGACTTGCCCGCGCTGCGGGCCGCCGCTTCCATCTCGGCCGCTCCGGCATGGCAGCCCATGCCGTCGCCCAGCGCCGGATCGACCGCCTCCTGGGGGGCGTTTCCCTGCCCCCTTGGCGTGCCCTCGATCACCTGCGCCCTGTGGGCGGTGTCATATGTGACCTCTTCGGTCATGCGTCCTCCATCTCGCGCATGGAGGCCGGTTCGCGGTCGGCCGCCTTGCGATGCGCGTCAGGTTCCGGTTTCTCGTGATGGGAGAGCGCCTTCAGCGCCGCGTCCCAGCGGGAGAGTTCGTCGAGGTCAAACATCGTCGTAGACCACTTCGAGGGATTTCTTGGGCTTGGCGTTCTTGCCGCGCATATCCGCGTCGGTCGCGGGCATCAGTTCGAACCCGGCGCCGGTTTCCTCGGGGCAGAACAGGCCCAGCAGGCCGTCCTGATCCAGCGGTGTGGGCCGGATCGGCGGGGCCTTGGCCACGGCTTCGGCCAGCGCGCCGAACAGCGCACCCCAAGGTCCGGCGTTGGTGCCGACGATCTGGTAATTGGCCGATTTCCGGCGCAGTTCCTCGTCCTGCGGGATCGCGGCCAGCACGGGGATGTTCACCGCCTTGGCGAAAGCCTGCGCCTCGCCGGTACCATCATCCTTGTTGATGACCAGCCCCGCGACGCCGACATTGCCGCCGAGTTTGCGGAAATATTCCACCGCCGAGCAGACATTGTTAGCCACATACAGCGATTGCAGGTCGTTCGAACCCACCAGGATCACCTTCTGCGCCATGTCGCGGGCGATCGGCAGGCCGAAGCCGCCGCAGACCACGTCGCCCAGGAAGTCGAGCAGGACATAGTCGAAATCCCAGTCGTGGAAACCCAGCTTTTCCAGCAGTTCGAAGCCATGGATGATGCCCCGCCCGCCGCAGCCGCGACCGACTTCCGGGCCGCCCAGTTCCATCGCGAAGACGCCGTTGCGCTTGAAGCAGACATCGCCGATCTGCACCTCTTCGCCGGCGAGTTTCTTCTTGGTCGAGGTCTCGATGATCGTGGGGCAGGCCTTGCCGCCGAACAGAAGGCTGGTCGTGTCCGATTTCGGGTCGCAGCCGATCAGCAGCACGCGCTTGCCCTGTTCGGCCATCATGTTGGACAGGTTCGCCAGCGTGAACGACTTGCCGATGCCGCCCTTGCCGTAGATCGCGATGATCTGGGTCTTCTTGGTCGGCTCGGTCAGGGGGATTTCGTCCAGAGGCTCGTTCGCCTCGTCCCTCAATCGCTGGTCGATGTCTTTGATATTCGGGACATCAAGCGTCATGTTCGGCCCCCCAGTTCAGGATCATTTTCAGACAGGCAGGATCGTTGAATGCGGTTTCGTAGGCTTCTGCGGCCTTTTCCGCGGGAACGCTGTGGGTAATCAGCCCCCCCAGCGACAGCGCCCCGGCTTCCACAAGCTGGCGCGTTGCAAGCAGGTCTTCGCGGTCCCACTCGGCGGCGATGCGCAGGCGGGCCTCCTTCATGAAGGCGGGCGGAAAGGCGAAGGACAGGGGTTGGGTATAGAACCCGGCCAGCACCACCTCGCCGCCCTTGGCAATGCGGGTGATGAGGCTGTCAAGCAGGCTGCCGACACCCGAGGCGTCGTAGATCGTGCGGTAGTCGCGGCGCGGATCGGCGTCAGGATGCAGCACCTCATAGCCCTCGGCGCCACCGGCCCGAGCGGGGTTGATCTCCCACACGGTCGGGGCGGGGGCACCGGCGGCGATGGTCAGCCGGGCCAGCAGGCGGCCCAGAACGCCATGGCCCACGATGAGTTCGGGCATCTTCTTGTCGACGCCCGCCAGCGCGTGCCGCGCCGTCGCGGCCAGCGCCAGCAACGCCCCCTCTGCACCAAGGCCGGGGTCGATGCGGGTCACGCGGCTGGCATCGGTCACCAGCCGCCGGGCGGAGCCGCCGAACAGGCCGAACGCCCCGTCATAGCAGTTGGCGCCGGGCACGAAGACGCGCTCGCCCGCCTTGAAATTCGTGTCGGACCCGGCCTCGACCACCTCGCCCGCGGCCTCGTAGCCGGGCACCAGCGGATAGCCCATGCCGGGAAAGGGCGGCATCTCGCCGGTATAGAACAGCTTTTCGGTGCCGGTGGAGATGCCGGAATGCGAGATCTGCACGACCAGATCGCGCGGCCCCGGCTCCGTCAGCGCCAGCCTGCCGAGCCCAAGCTCCTTGGGGCCCCGAAGGATGACGGCTGTGGTTTCCATGGACAACTCCCCTCCCGCTTCTCCCCCGAGTGACTCGGGACTCACGCATCGGTGATCGGCTCTTGTCAGTTTACTTGGACAACCCCAAGTGTCAACTTTATTAGACAGGTCGGCGCGACCATTATGTCGCCCCAGGCTTACACCCGGTCACGACCGACGTGACAAAGGCGCGCCGGGGGCGGGGGGTTTCGATCCGCTCGAATCCGGCCTCGCGCATCAGTTCCGCGATCCGCGCCTGCGACCGCGCCTTTCCGGTCTGCATCGCCATGCAGTAAAAGGCGAAATAGGCATCCCCCGCCCGGTCCGGGCGCGCGCCGCCCGCCATCGGCTCGGACACGATTAACCGTCCGCCGGGCGGCAGCGCCGCAAAGATTTTCGCCATCAATGCGCGCACCGTTTCGTCCGCATGGTCATAACAAACCCGGATCAGCGAGATCGCATCCGCCCCCGCGGGCAGCGGATCGTCGCGGAAGCTGCCCCCAGTGACGGTGACGCGATCCGCCATGCCCGCCGCGCGAAACCGCGCCTCGGCGGCGGGAACCACGGCGGGCAGGTCGAACAGCGTCATCTTCAGGCCCGGATTGGCCGCACCGACGGCCACCAGAAACGCGCCGGTGCCGCCGCCCACGTCCAGCAGATGCGTTATGCCCTCGAACGGGATCGTGCGCAGCGTATCCTCGGCCACCAGCGCCTGGCTGTCGGCCATCAGTTGCGAGTAGCGTTGCGCCACCTCCGGGTTTTCGGCTGCGCCCGCGCCGAAGACATAGGGCCAGAAGCGGGCAAGCTCGGTCTCGCGCTCGCCACGCAGCAGGGCAATCGGATCCTCGAGGTCACGATAGAAGACATCATGGTGACGGATCATGCCGATCACGCCGGGCGCCCCGACCAGCGCCGCGCCCAGCGCGGAAAGCTGATAGCCGCCCCCCACCCTCTCGAACAGGCCCAGCGCGGTTGCGGCCTGGCACAGCGCCTCCATCCGGTCCTCGGGGATGCGGCTGCGGTCGGCCAGCGCGGCAACGGTTTGCGGCGCGTCGAACGTGGCCTCCAGCAGGTCCAGTTCGACCACGGCATACAGCACCTGGCTGTAGACGAAGCCCGAAACCAGGTCGAACAGCCGCTCGCCCTCGCGCCGCACATGGCCGCGGGTCAGGGGAAAGCGGCTGGCCCAGGACTGGAACCCGCGCGAGGCGATCTTGCGGTTGCGCAAGCGGCGCCAGCCGAACCTGCGAGAGGCGTCGGTCATTCGGCGGCCTGGCGCGCGGGCTCGGGGATCAGCCGTTCGGCCATGACGCGGACCATCCGGGCCAGCTGCGCCTCTCCCGGGCAGGACGGGATCGAGGCGATGGCGCCCGACAGGATGTCCTTGAACCGCTGCACGGCGCCATCGACGCCCAGTTCGGCCACGGCGTTCGGCCGACCATTGGCGGCGTCCTGACCGGCGGGCTTGCCCATCGTCTCGGCATCGAGCAGCGCGTCCTTGAGGTCATCGGCGACCTGGAACGCCTCGCCAATGCGGTCACCCAGTTCTTCCCAGGGCTCGGCCTCATGGCCCGCCGCGACAGCGCCCATCGAGGTCGCCGCGATGAACAGCGCGCCGGTCTTGGCGCGGTGATAGGCGGACAGGTCGATCTTGTTCTCACTCTCCCAGCCCTGCCCCGCGCAGATGCCATAGGGCATGCCGGTGCGCACGCCGAGGATGCGGATCAGTTCCACTGCGCGCTGGCAGTCGTGATGCGCCGCACGCGCCAGCACCTCGAACCCCGCGACGATCAGGCTGTCGCCGGTCAACAGCGCCAGCGGCTCGCCATAGGCCTTGTGCAAGGCGGGCTTGCCGCGGCGGATATCGGCATTGTCGAAACAGGGCATGTCGTCATGCACAAGGCTGGCGGAATGGATCAGCTCGATTGCCACCGCGGCGGCATCGGCCAGTTCCGGCTTGCCGTCGCCGCAGGCCAGCGCGACATTCAGGCAGATCCTGGGACGGATGCGCGCACCGCCCGGCGACATCGCGTATTCCAGCGCCGAGGCCAGTTTCGGCGGGGCGGCCCCGGCCTGTCCCTCTGCGATCGCACGGCTGATGGCGGATTCGATGCGGCCCGAAAGGTCCATGTTGGCTCCCCGTTCTGGTCCGGCCCGCCGCACATTCCCGATGTGTCAGGCCAGCGAGACATTCACGATTGTAAATCAGGATGGACAGTCTAAGGTTTCGAGTCAACATTCCTTGAGGTGGATCAAGATGGCCGCAAGGGCTGAGGAAATCGTCGTCATCGGCGCTGGAATGGGCGGGCTCTCGGCCGCGATCCGGCTGGCCCATGCGGGGCTGAGGGTGCATGTCGTGGACCGCGCGCCCGGGCCGGGCGGCAAGATGCGCACGATGGCGACCGAGGCCGGGCCGGTCGATGCGGGCCCCACGGTGATGACCCTGCGCCCGATCTTCGAAGAGCTTTTCGACAGCACCGGCGCGCGGCTGTCCGACTATGTGACGCTGCACCGCGAAGAGGTGCTGGCGCGGCACTGGTGGCCCGATGGCGGAACGCTCGATCTCTTCGCCGACGAAGCGGCCAGCGCGGACGCCGTAGGCGCCTTTGCCGGGGCGCAGGCGGAGCACGAATTCCGCGCCTTCTGCGCCCGGGCAAGGCGGCTCTATCAGGCGTTCGAGGGGCCGATGATGCTGGCGGGCACACCCTCGCAGGGCGCTCTGACGCGGCATGTGCTGACCCATCCCGGGCTGATCCTCGACATGGCGCCGCACAGGACGCTGGCGCAAACGCTGGGCGCGCGGTTCACCGATCCCCGGCTCGCGCAGCTCTTCGGGCGCTATGCCACCTATGTTGGCGGCTCACCCTTCCGGTCGCCCGCGATCCTGGGGCTGATCTGGCATGCCGAAGCGCAGGGCGTCTGGCGGGTCGAGGGCGGCATGAAACGGCTGGCCCAGGGGCTGGAGCGGCTGGCCCGCGCGCAGGGCGCCGCCTTCACCTTCGGCACCGGGGTCGCACGGATCGAGACGCGCGCGGGCCGTGTGGCCGCCGTGCATCTGGAGGATGGCACCCGCCTGCCCGCCGAGATCGTGGTGTTCAACGGCGACCCGGCGGCGCTGGGGGCGGGACTGCTGGGCGAGGGCCTGCGCGACACGCTGCCCCGCGCGGCCACCCATCCGCGCAGCCTGTCGGCCTATGTCTGGTCCTATGCCGCCGTCCCGAAGGGGCCGGAGCTTGTCCACCACAACGTC
>NZ_DSDD01000251.1:0-12733 GCF_011048875.1 Rhodovulum sp. | reverse complement strand
CGCTGGGGATCCTGTCGACGCTGTTCCTGATCTCGCGGGACACGCCGTCCGGGGATGATCTGCCCTATTCCCGCGTCGCGGTTGACGAACTGATCCGCGAGCAGCGGATCGGTGCACCGAACTATGCGGGCGTGACGCAGGACGGCACAGCCATCCTGTTCCGGGCCGAGACCGCCCGCCCCGATACCGACGCTTCCGGACGCGCCATGGCCGAGGCGGTGCGCGCGCGTCTCGACATGCCGGACGGCAGCCATGCCGACATCGCCGCGCGGCGCGGAGTTGTCGATACTGCCGCGGGGCTTGCAGTGCTGGAGGGCGAGGCGCTGATCGACACCTCGACCGGCTACCGGGTGCGGGCTGCAAGCCTGACGTCGATGCTGGAACGGACAGATGTGGTAGGTGAGGGACCGGTTGCGGCCGACGGCCCGCCGGGCCGGATCGAGGCGGGCGCGATGCGGCTGAGCACCGATCCCGGTAACGATAACCGGTACGTTCTGGTTTTCAAGGATGGCGTCAAGCTGGTATACGAACCCGATCGCTAGGGGAAAGGTCCTGATCTTGTCGTTTCGCGTCGTTCTGGCCGCGCTGGCCCTTGCCTGTTGCGCGTCGGCGTCCCTGTCGCAGGGCGCCGAGATCGCATTCGGCGCGCTCGCCCATGACCAGACCCTGCCCGTCGAGGTCACGGCAGACCGACTGACGGTCGACCAGGCCGACGGTACCGCGATCTTTACCGGTGGCGTGCTGGTCGGCCAGGGCGACATGCGCCTCTCGGCCCGGGAGGTGCTGGTGGTCTATGCCGCCGGGGCCGAGGAGTCGGGCCGCATCGCGCGGATGGAGGCCAGCGGCCAGGTCGTGCTGGCGCTTGGCGCCGAGGCCGCCGAGGCCGACAAGGCGGTCTACTCGATCGACGATGGCACCATCGTGATGACCGGCAGCGTGCTGCTGACCCAGGGCCAGAGCGCGATTTCGGGCGAACGGCTGGTGGTCCATCTCGACAGCGGCACCGGCACGATGGAAGGCCGGGTGCGCACCGTTCTGCAACCGGGCGGCACGCGATGACCGCAGACCGCGCCGAACTGACGCTCGCCGATGGAACGCCCGGCCTGCGCGTGTCGGATCTGCGCAAGAACTACCGCCGTCGCCCGGTGATCCGCGATGTCAGCCTGACGCTCGACCGCGGCGAGGTGGTGGCGCTGCTGGGGCCCAACGGATCGGGCAAGACCACCTGCTTTTACGCCATCGCGGGGCTGGTGATGCCCGAGGGTGGGCGGGTCACCATCGACGGGCGCGACGTCACCGGCCTGCCGATGTATCGCCGCGCGCGGATGGGGATCGGCTATCTGCCGCAAGAGGTCTCGATCTTTCGCGGGCTCAGCGTCGAGGACAACATCCTCGCGATCCTCGAACTGGTCGAGAGCGACCGCCACAAGCGGCGCGAACGGCTTGAGGAATTGCTGTCGGAATTCTCGATCGAGCATCTGCGCCGGGCCGCCGCCTTGTCGCTGTCGGGCGGCGAGCGGCGGCGGGTCGAGATCGCGCGCTGCCTGGCCGCGAACCCGAAATACCTGCTGCTGGACGAACCTTTCGCAGGCGTCGATCCGATTGCGGTGGGCGAGATACGCGCGCTGGTGGCCGATCTCAGGACGCGCGGGATCGGAGTCCTGATCACCGACCACAACGTACGCGAGACGCTGGAGATTGTCGACCGCGCCTATATCCTGCATGACGGCCGCGTGCTGATGAGCGGCACCACCCAGGAGGTTGTCCGCGACGAGAACGTGCGGCGCGTCTATCTGGGCCAGAGCTTCCGCATATCGTGACGGCGGCCCGATGAATCTTCGCCCCTCGCTCGCCCCTCGCCAGTCGATCGGACTACGCCTTACCCCGGCGTTGCGCACCGGCCTGTCGCTCTTGCGGATGCCCGCCACCGATCTGGCCGACGAGTTGCGCCGGGCCGCCGCCGAGAACCCGCTGATCCGGCTTGCAGAGGACGCCCCCGAGGGGAACCCGGGCTGGCACGGGACCGATACTCTTGCCGCCCCCGACCCGCTGGGCGAGCGATTGCGGCGCCAGATCGCGCTGATGCCCCTGGAGTCCGCCGTCTCGGCCATCGCGCGATTCCTGACCGGGGATATCGATGATCACGGCTATCTCGACCCCGAAGCGCAGGCAAATGTCGAGGCGATGGGGATCGCGCCCGATCAGGTGACCAAAGCGATTGCCGCCCTGCAGGCCTGCGATCCGGCGGGCGTGGGCGCGCGCAATCTGGAGGAATGCCTTGCGCTGCAATTGCGCGAGCGCGGTTTTCCCGAGGCCGAGGCGCGCGCCGCCTGCGCCCGGCTCGACCTGCTGGCCGAGCGGCGGCTGGCCGAACTGGCCGCTCTCACCGATATCGATGCGCAGAAATTGCTGGAAATGGCCGATGCGCTGCCCGGCCTCACGCCGCGGCCCGGCGACGGGATCGGGGACGAACCGCTGCCGCCCGTGCCGGAAATACTGGTCGAGCAAGGACCGGACGGCCAGTTCTGCGCGGTGCTCGACCGCCTGGCCCTGCCGCATGCCCAGTTCGATACGGTCCTGGCAGATGGGCTTGGCTCCGCCGCCGGACGGATGCGCGATGCCGCCCAGACGCTGATCCAGGCGCTGCGCTTTCGCGAACGTACGCTCGAAGCGGTGGCGCACCTGATCCTGACCCGCCAGCACCGCTTTTTCGCCGAGGGCCCCGAGCACCTTCTGCCCATGACCCGCGCCGAGATGGCCGGCGCACTGGGCCTGCATCCTTCGACGGTGGGCCGGGCACTGGCCGACAAGGCACTGGCCTTTCGCGGGACGGTCCATCCGCTGTCTCTGTTCGTATCGCCCGCGTTGCCCGCGACAGGTGCGCGCGGCGTCACTGCCTATGCCGCCCAGCGCCGGATCCGCAGGCTGATCGAGGCGGAGACCGTCGATGCCATTCTCTCGGATGCCGAGATCGCGGAGTTGCTACGGCAGGAGGGCGTTGACATCGCCCGGCGAACTGTCGCCAAATACAGGAGCTGCCTAACCATTCCGCCATCCTTCGAACGCAGGAGGCTAAAGGGGGGATGAGGATGAAACCGTCCTTGAACCCCGTTGACCCCGCAACGCACGCGCTTTAACGGGGGGCGATCCTGCACAGGCAGGAAACTTCAGGAGGCAAGATGCGGTATCAGATCAGCGGCAAACAGATCGACATCGGCGAGGCGCTGCAGACCCACGTCAAGGACGAGCTGAACGCGGCGGTGAAGAAATACGCCGAACGGCCGACCGATGCGAATGTCGTGTTCTCGCGCAATGCGCATGAATATGTCTGCGAGGCGACCGTGCATCTGTCTACCGGGTTGACGGCCCAGGCCAAGGCGCACGCCACCGAGATCTATGCGGCCTTTGACAGCTGCTGCAACAAGATGGAAAAGCAGCTGCGCCGCTACAAGCGCCGGCTGAAGGATCACCACCGCGACCGCACCGAGCCGGTCGAACTGATACAGGCATCGTCCTATATCCTCGCGGCAAGCGAGCATGATGAAGAGGCCGAGCCCGAGACGCTCCAGCCGATGATCATCGCCGAGATGGAGACGCAGATCCCCTCGATCTCGGTCGGCGAAGCGGTGATGCAGATGGAGCTATCGGGCAGTGAGGTGCTGGTTTTCCGCAACGAGAAGACCGGCAAGATCAACGTCGTGCATACCCGCGAAGACGGGAATGTCGGCTGGATCGACCCTTGAGCCGCAGGCCGCCTGACGCAATCCGCGCCGGGCGCGGCAGGACAGAAGCGAGAGGCACATGCAGCTTTCCAGCCTCCTGAAACCCGAAGCCGTTCGGGTTCTCGGCACGATGTCGAGCAAGAAGCGCCTGTTCCAGGAACTGGGCGAGGTGGCGCATGCTGTCTACGGCCTGTCGGCGACCGAGGTCGTCGACGCGCTGCAGGAGCGCGAAAGCCTCGGCCCGACCGGGGTCGGGCATGGCGTCGCCTTGCCCCATGCCCGGCTTTCTGGTCTGGACAAGGTCCAGGGCGCCTTCATCCGGCTGGAGAAACCGATCGATTTCGGGTCGGTCGACCGGCTTCCGGTCGACCTGATCTTCGCATTGTTCGCGCCGCTGGATTCGGGCGTCGACCATCTCAAGGCCCTCGCCCTCGTCTCGCGGACGCTGCGCGACACGACGGTCTGCGGCAAGCTGCGCGCCAATACCGACCCCGCGACGCTGCACGCGGTGCTGACCGAGGCGCAGGCCTCGCAGGCGGCCTGAGCTAGCGACCCCAGGCCCCGTAGCCGAGGCAGGCATAGTCGCGCGCATAGGCCGCGCGCGCGGCGGCCTCGATCTCGTCGTCGCAGATTGCCGCCAGCGGAATGGGGGCATCTTCCATTTCCGCCGGGGGCAAGCCGGGCGCTACCATGCCCAGCTGTTCGGCCAGCATGGCAAGCTCTGCCTCCAGCCGTTCGGCGCGCAGCACCATGTCGGGCAGGACGACTTCGCCGAAACCCTCGATCACGCGGGTTTGCGAGGCCCAGCTGGCATCGACCCGCAGCCCGGTCTGGCCCGCGAGGTTGCCCTTGAGAAACCGCAAGAAGCCCAGGAATGCAGCCCGGTGCGCCGCCGCGTCATAGTCCGGCCCGGGCCCGCCCTCGGGCAACGGCACGCCGTAGCTGCGGCGCAGCGCGGCGCGGATCACCGGAAAACTGCCCCGTCCGGTTGGCAGGATATGGGCAACAAAGGCCGCATGCGCGCGGGCCAGAGGATGGGTGACAACGGTAAAGACCCGGTGGCCGGGCGTCTTGCGCAGCCACTGGCGCAGCGTCTTGTGCGTGAAGCCGCGCCGCAGCGCATCGGGACCCGCACCGTCGAGCGCGGCAAGCCACGCCTCGACCCGCGCCACCGGACCGCCACGAACCGGCAGGAACAGCAGCGGGCTTTCGGGGGCGGCGACATGGAAGGGAACGGCCGGCCCCCGGCGAGGCTCGAAACAGGGGGTCCGCGACAGGTCGAACCGATCGAGCGGCCCCAGCGCGGCCTCCATCTCGGCGAAGTTCTCCACCTTCTCGGACAAGGGCTCGGGGTTTTGCTTCTTCAGCCTGTCGGACACCGCGTCCAGCCGCGCCTCGACGCCCAGAAAGCGCAGCAGGCCGTTGAGCACTGCGATATCGCCGATATCCTCGTAGCCGAGGTAAAAGGCCGTCTGCCCGCTGGTCTGCAGCGTCCGCATCAGGCGCAACTGGAACCCCTGCAGCCGGTCGAGATGATCGGCGAACTCGTCCGCGTCGAACCGTATCCGGGCGCGGCGGGCGTGTTTCATGTCGGTCAACCGCCACTGATCCGTCCGGGCTGCGATCTTGCGCGAGACATAGCTTTCGGCCGGGTTGCGGGTCAGCACGATCTTGGCGCAGCGCCGGTCGTCCAGAACGCGCGCCAGAACCCGCGGGTCATGGTCGTGAAAGAACCGGAATCCCGCAAGCCCCGGACTGTCCCGCCGCATCGCGTCGAGCAGAAGGCCCGGGTCGCGGTCGCGTGCGGCTTGATCGATACCGAACAGCGTGTGCTGACCCTTGTGGCCGACGAAATGGGGGTTGAACGCCTCGCCATGGCAGGCCAACCCGGGCACCGCGTTCAGATTGTCCTCGAGGAAATTCGAGCCGGTGCGCATTTCAGCGAGCAGCACGAAACACTCGAAGGGGGCGGCGGCGCACATCTCACTGCACCAGATAGGGCCGGCGCGGCCGGGCGGCGACGGGCGGCGCCCCGTCATCCGCGGGGAAATCTCCCATCAGACAGGGCTTCATCCCCTGGTTATTGAGGGTCTGGAGGAACTGACCGAACCCCGCCAGATCGGCAAGCCGCGGCGCCTCGGTCAGATGGCGCTGGGCGCGGGGAGCGATCTCGTCGATCAGGATCTGCAAGGGTTCCATCGGGTTCAGCACGAAATCCGCCATCGTCCAGATCCGCACGCGTGCGCGCGTATGCGGCGAGCGAAGGATTTCGAGATGCCGCGCCTCGGTCCGCTGGAGTTGTGCCGCACGCTTGCGCAGGTCCACGAAGCTTTGGCGCGAGTGGAACAACGGCACCGCCCAGGCCCCGGTGATCACCGAGATCTGCGCATTCGGATCGCGCGCGAGGACCCAGCCGATCTCCTGCCGGTCGCCCGGGCCGAACTGAAAGCACTGCCGCTCGCCGCGGGTGTTCCAGACGAGGTTGGTCAGGAAGGCCCTTGGTGCATGGTCGCGCAGCGACGCGCTGTCGGACAGCCCGCCATTGAAGACCGCCTCGCCATCCGCGAATTCGGCTCTGTCGGGGTGGAACAGATGGCCATGCACCCGCGCCCCGACCATCCGGCCGAGCCAGGATTCGAAATCCTCGAACAGTTCGGAGAACCCCTCGAAAACCGAATAGGCTGCCGAAGTCTGGCCATTCTCCCATCCCTCGCGGGGAAAACGGCTCTGCATGTAGAGCCCCGCACGGCCGCGCGTCCGCCGCTCGACCGCCTTGGAAAACAGCCGGTCTATGCGCGCCGGATTGGGTTCGGCCCGGTTCGTCCCGACCGCCCCCGCCCCCAGAAACGTGTCGTAAAGCCGGTCCGCCCGCGGCCAGGCCTTGCGCGCCACGAAACAGTCCGACCGCCGCAACAATTCAAGGTGATCGTCGTAGAAGATGTGCGGCTTGCCCTGGAAGTCGAATTTCGACAGCGTCAGCGAGCGGCTTTCGATCCGGACGCCATGCTTTCGCACCAGCGTCTGGAAATAGCTCTCGTCCGGGATCCACACCCGCCGGAAATATCGCATGTGGCTGTGCCGCGCAGGATCGGTCAGGATCGCGGTCAGGGTCTGCCGGGTCAGGCACCACCATTGCGAGCCAAGATGCGGCTCGATTCCCGCAGGAATCTTGCGGCGAAAGCCGACCCGGCGTTGCAGCCACACGGACCAGTCGAAAAGACGGCGCTGCCGCTTCCAGGCGAAGGGGAAGCGCAGGGTGAACCGCTCGCGCCCCAGCCCGCCGACGATCCAGTCCACCTCGTCGGCGGTGACCGATTCGATGAAATCGGTGCGCGGACGCTCGGCGAGGTAGGCGCGCAACTCCTCGACCGGGCGAAGCGGCAGGCAGGAGCCCGAGACCAGGAAAATGTGGCCGAGTTCGGGAAACTCGTCCAAGGCTGTCCTTGCGCCGGAAAGCGTGGCCTCGACAATCGACCAGGTGCCCCATTCGCAGCGGTGGCGGCGGCAGAACCGCACATTGGCCAGGCCGGCGAGCGCGACGGTAAAGGCGCGCGACTCTGCGCGCGGCACACGCCGGTCGACATGGATCACCACGGGGCAGTCCCGTTCGGCCCAGTGGCGGGCCACGGCGGCGGCGCGGTCCAGCGCGGTATGGACCAGCATGACAAACCCGACGCTCATGCCCAGTTCCCCTTGGACATCAGCCCCAGAATCTCGAGCTGGCGCCAGCCCATGTATTTCTCGGACCACTTGCACCACAGGTCGGGATTGTCCCTGAGCGTGGCGTGATAGGCCCGGTATTCGTGCCCGCCCGCGTAATGCTGGCGGCGGGTCAGTTCCTCGGCGGCCTTGTCGACGAAACAGTCGAGGAACTTGGCATGCAGCAGGCACCCGCTGGCCTTCTCGCCGCCCCACTCGTCATAGACGACGTTCAGACCGCGGGGCAGCAGCATATGGGTCGAGCTGATATAGACGAAGCCGCGCTGCCAGCGGACCAGGGGAATCTTGTTCAGCGCAGGCGCCCGCTCGGGCCGGTCCGGAAAGAATACACGCGCCCGCGGACCGCCCTGGATCCAGAGGTTGCGATACTTGCCGTTCCGGTGGATCATGTAATTGCCACTGTCGAACCAGCATGCGATCTCGAACGGGTTCTGCCCTTGGCGGTAGGGCACCGCGTCGATCGGACCCTTGGGATACATGTCGACCAGCATCGCCCCGAAGGACCGGATCCCCGCGGTGTCGAGCCAGTCGCAGAGCGCCGGGATCGAGCGCGTGTCGCAGAACGGGTAGACGAAGAACTCGTCGACATCGACACTCAGCGTCCAGTGGCCGTGCCCGTAGCGCATCAGCAGCCAGTTCAGCCAGTCGATTCCGAAATGGGCCTTGCGATAGCTCGCCCGCGTCGACCAGAGCGATATGTCGGGCTGGTCGGCCAGGAATTCGCGCGAGCCATCGTCAGAGCCGTTATCGACGATCAGGAAATGCCCGATGCCATGGCGTCGGTAATAGTCAAGGAAATAGGGTAGGCGCACGGCCTCGTTGCGCAAGACAACAAACGCCAGCGCGTCGGACGGTCCGATCCGGGCCGTGCGGTCGGCAACGGACGAGAGCTGCAAGCGCCTGCGGCGCGCGCGCAGCTTCCACAACTTGCGCTCAAGTCGCATGCGATATGAGGACAACGCGCCCAATCCGCCTCCTGCCGGTGTCCAACCCAAAGGGTCTGTCCATGGGCTAGCGGAAAGCGGCTAACCGGCGGTTAAATCGGATGGCCACGGTCAATCCCAACCGCCGCGCGACAGGATTCCCAACGACTCGAGCTGGCGCCAGCCCTCGTAACGGATCGAGTCGGGGGACCACAGGTCGGGATTGCCGATCAGCGCATCGTAATAGTCCTCGTAGAGCGCGCTGTTGGCGAAATGCTCGCGGCGGCGTTTTTCCTCGCGGGATTTCTCGATGATGGAGGGCAGGAACTTGGTGTGAAGCAGCACGCCCGAAGGCGCATCGCCTGCCGCGCGTCCGCGCACGCGGTTCAGATGGGTCGGCAACGCCGAATGGGTGGAGCTGACATAGGCGTAGCGCCGGTTCCAGCGGATGAGAGGGGTCTTTGACAGGGTCGGCGACCGTTCGGGTTCGGTGCTGAAGAACACCCGCCGCCTGACGCCGCCGCGGACCAGCAGGTTCTTCAGCGGGGGCTGGTACTTGGTGACGATGTTGCCCGCGTCGAACCAGTCGATCACGTCGAGCGGATCCTGTCCGGCGCGGTAGGTCCGGTCGCCCAGCGGCCCCTTGGGGTAAAGGTCCAGCATGACCGCCCCGAAGGAGGGACGACGCGCGGCATCGAGCCAGGCGGTCAGCTCGTGCAGGGGACGACTGTCATGGTGCGGATAGACCAGCAATTCGTCGGCATCCAGCGTCAGGCACCAATGGCCATGACCGTACCGGATCATCAGCCAGGTCAGCCAGTCCATCCCGAATCTTGACAGCCGGTAGCTGTGCCCGCTCCGCCAGAGTGAAACGTCGGGCTGGGCGGCCAGCAACGCGCATGTGCCATCCTCGCTGGCGTTGTCCACGATCAGGAAATGCGCGACCCCCAGCCTCCGGTGGTGGTCAAGGAAGAAAGGCAGGCGCTCGGCCTCGTTGCGGACAGTCGCAAAGCAGAGAATGTCGTTTCGGCGGATCGCCCGGGTCCGGTCCGTGACGGCGGCCAGTTGTCCACGCTTGCGCAGCGCACGGAACAACAGGCGGCGTCGGGTCCATCGCATCCGGTAGGCGGTCCACAGACCGCGCGGGTCAGAGAGCGGGGCGGTGGGCGCCTCGCCCCCTGCAAGAACCAACGGAACCTCGGCAAGTCGCACGGACCCCGCGCGGCTATTGCGCCGCCTCGCGCATCGCGACCAGATCCAGGATATAGTCCATGAACTCGTCCCGAAGTTCGGGCCGCGCCATGGCGAAGGACACCGTCGCCTGCAGGAAGCCCGCCTTCGAGCCACAGTCGAATCGCTGACCCTTGAAGCGATAGCCATAGACGCCCTGGCCGTCGATCTCGGCGGCGATGGCATCGGTCAGTTGCAACTCTTCACAGGCACCCAGCCGGTTGTGGCGAAGGTTCTGGTCGAGATTGTGCAACACGCGCGGCGTCAGGATATAGCGGCCGATCACGGCGAGGTTGGAGGGCGTCTCCTCGACCTTGGGCTTCTCGACCATACCCTTGACCAGCACCCTGTCGCCAAGGTCGCGGTCCACGTCGAGGATGCCATAGGCCTTGGTCTTCTCGCGCGGAACCTCCATGGTGGCGACCATGTTTGCGCCTGTCTCCTCATAGGCTTCGACCATCTGCTGCAGGCAGGGGGTTTCGGCGGCGATCACGTCATCGGGCAGGATCACGGCGAAGGGTTCATTCGCGATCAGGCGACGGGCACACCAGACGGCATGGCCAAGCCCCATGGGCTTGTGCTGCCGGATATAGGCGATCGCCCCGCTTTCCATGTCGGTGCCGTTCAGGATTGCCAGCAACTCATCCTTGCGGGCCGAGCGCAGCGCCTCCTCGAGGGTGGGCGAGTGGTCGAAATAATCCTCGAGCGCGCCTTTGCCGCGCGAGGTGACGAAGATGAATTCCTTGATCCCGGCGGCACGGGCCTCGTCGATCGCATACTGGATCAGGGGCCGATCCACGAGGGTCATGATCTCTTTCGGGATCGACTTCGTGGCGGGAAGAAAGCGCGTCCCCAGTCCAGCGACGGGAAAGACGGCCTTGGTTACCTTGCGCTTCATTGGATCAATCGCTCTTTCGTTTTCGGTTCTTCCAGACCGGCCCGGGCAACACCCTGCATGACGACCTTACTGCATCAAGTTGGTATCAGAAAGGTTACCCCAGTCCCAAACGCATACTACTTTCCCCGGGGGAAACAAAAGGGCGCATCCGTCAGGAAATTGGACGAGTCGGCCGACTTGCACCCCGGACCATACAGGGCCTGGCCGGATTCCGCCGACCCCGATGCGGGGAAGGAGCCTGCCGGTCGACAGCGCGATCAGTCGAGCCCCATCCGGGCCATCATCGCCTCGATCCGCGGCACGTCCTCGGGGTTGTTGAGTTCCCAGAACTCGCGGCCGCGCGACTCGACCTCGACGCACAGCACCGGGCGCCCGCGTTCGAGGAAGCGCAGCTGTTCCAGCCCCTCAAGCCCTTCGAGCGGGCCGGGCTGCCATTGCGGATAGGCGGCCAGCGCCGCGGGCCGGTAGGCATAGACGCCGACATGGTGGAAAACGGGGGTCGGATCGTCCTCACCATAGCTCTGGCCGGTAAAGGGAATCACCTCCTTCGAGAAATAGAGCGCATGGCCCCGCTTGCCGAAGACGGCGGTGGTGCCGCCTACCCGGCCCGCGCGGCGATCGGCCAGAAGGGCCGCAAGCGCGCGCCCGTCGCAGCGCAGGACCGGCGTCGCGATCTCGGCCTCGGGATCGGCGGCAAGCCCGGCGACCAGCGCCTCGACGAGCCAGGGCGGGGTCAGCGGCGCATCGCCTTGCAGGTTGATCACGGTCTCGAACCCGCCGCCCAGCGCCGCGACCGCCTCGGCCACCCGTTCGGTGCCGTTGGCGCAGCTTTCGGAGGTCATCACCACCTCGGCGCCGAAACCTTCGGCCACGTCGCGGATGCGCGCGTCATCGGTTGCCACCACCACCCGATCGACACCCGCAACCGCCTGCGCCGCCAGCCAGGAGCGTTCGATCAGCGTGCGGCTTTCGCCCGAGGCGCCCCTGAGCGCGACAAGCGGCTTGCCGGGATAGCGGCTGGAGGCATAGCGCGCGGGGATGACGACGAGAACCGGCATCAGGCAGGCCGCAGCGCCACGCCCGGCGCAAAGGCGATGAAGAAGGGATTTGCGTAGCCCTGCTTGCCGTAGGTCAGCGGCGCGTGATCGTCGAAGCGCACCACCTGCCCGCCCGCGCCCGCCAGAACGGCATGGCCCGCGGCGGTGTCCCATTCCATCGTGCGCCCGAGCCGCGGGTAAAGATCGGCCTCGCCACAGGCCACAAGGCAGAATTTCAGCGACGAACCCGCGCTGGTCATGTCCTTGACGGCATACTGGGCGATGTAGTCGTCGGTTGCCTGGTCGCGATGGGATTTCGAGGCGACCACGATCAGCGCGTCATTGTCGGGCGTTGCAACCGAAAGGGGCGTGAGCGGTCCCGGCGCGTCAAGGTCAAGCGCGCCGGTTTCTTCGACCGTAGTGCCATCGGCGCGGGTGTAGAACAGCCGCCCCCTGGCCGGGGCATAGACCACACCGCGCACCGGAACGCCGTTCTCGACCCAGGCGATGTTGACAGTGAAATCGCCGCGGCGCTGGATGAATTCCCTGGTCCCGTCCAGCGGATCGACGATCAGGAAATCGCGCGCCGTCTCGGCATGGCTTGCGGCCTGTTCCTCGGTGACGATCAGCACGCCGGGAAAGGCATCGGCCAGCGCCGCCGAGATCAGCGCATCGGCGGCCTCGTCAGCCTCGGTCACGGGGCTGGAATCGGACTTGGACCGCACCTCGAAATCCTCGGAGCCGTAGATCTCCATGATCCGCGCCCCGGCAAGAAGCGCGGTCCGCCGCATCACGGCTTCGAGCATCTGATGGTCCAAATCGGGTCTCCCTCGGCTCGGTTTGTAATGAATTGGCAAGGCTCTTATGCTTGCCTGCATGGGCAACGGCAAGGGCGACGAACGCCCCGGCCAAACGGACGGGCCAATGTTTCAGGACAGTACACCGCGAACCAAAACCATGGGCGGGCTGCGCCTGCTGGTGCTGATCTATCACGGCAGCGTGCGCCATGTGCGCAAGGGGCACGGCAACGCGGTCGTGGGCCTCTTGATGAACATCATGCAGACGGTGATCTTCCTTGCCGCCTTCTTCCTGATGTTCGAACTGCTGGGACTGCGCGGCGCAGCCATCAGGGGCGACTTCCTGCTCTACCTGATGACCGGGATTTTCCTTTTCCTGACCTTCAACAAGACGATGTCGGCGGTG
>NZ_DSDD01000075.1:0-12830 GCF_011048875.1 Rhodovulum sp. | reverse complement strand
GCCAGATACAGGAGAAACTGACATGGCACTGAAACTTCGTCTCGCCCGCGGCGGCTCGAAAAAGCGTCCCTTCTACAGCATCGTCGTGGCCGACAGCCGCGCCCCCCGCGACGGCCGCTTCATCGAGAAGCTGGGCATCTACAACCCGCTTCTGGCCAAGGACAACGAACAGCGTGTCCGCATGGATCTGGACCGCGTGAAGCATTGGCTCGGCCAGGGCGCCCAGCCGACCGACCGCATCGCCCGCATGCTGGAAGCCGCTGGTATCGTTGCGAAAACCGAACGCAGCAACCCCAAGAAAGCCGTGCCCGGCGCCAAGGCAAAGGCCCGCGCCGAGGAAAAGGCCGCCAAGGCCAGCGCCGAGTAACCGATGCCCGCCCAGGCTCCCCAGCCCGACCGGTTCGCGCCCGCCTTCCGCGACGAGCTTTCCCGGCTCATGCGGTGGCGGCGCGACGTCCGGCACTTCCGTCCCGACCCGGTGGACGAGGCGCTTCTGGACCGCTGCCTTGATGCGTTCCGGCTGGCGCCTTCGGTGGGCCTGTCGGAACCCTGGCGCATCCTGCGACTGGACAGCGAGACCGCCCGTCAGGCCGCGCGCGCGAATTTCGAGGCCGCGAATGCCGCCGCCCTTGCGGGCTATGACGGCGAAAAGGCTGCGCTTTATCCGCAGCTTAAGCTGTCCGGGATGGACCGCGCCCCGGTGCAGTTGGCCGTCTTCTGCGACGAGGCCACGCCCCAGGGCGCGGGGCTGGGCGCGGCCACCATGCCCGAGATGCGGCGCTATTCGGTCGTGGCCGCGATCTCGATGTTCTGGCTGGCCGCCCGGGCCGAGGGGCTGGGCGTGGGCTGGGTCTCGGTGCTCGATCCCGACCGGCTTTGCCGTGATCTGGCGGTGCCGGAGGACTGGTCGCTGGTGGCCTATCTCTGCATCGGCTGGCCCGAGGTGGAACGCGACCAGCCCGAACTGGAAGAGGTCGGCTGGGAACGGCGCGCCGGATCGCTGCATGTCGAGGGGCGCTAGATGGCCGAGCCCCGTGTCTGTGTGGGCGTGATCGGCGGCTCCTTCGGGGTCCGGGGCGAGGTGCGGCTGAAAAGCTTCTGCGCCGAACCCGAATCCATCGCCGATTACGGCCCGCTTTTCACCGAGGATGGCAAACGGTCCTTTGCGGTGACGCTGACCCGACCGGTCAAGGGCGGGTTTGCCGCCCGGCTGACCGGCATCGCCACCAAGGAACAGGCCGACGCGCTGAAAGGCGTGCGGCTTCACGCCGACCGCGCCGCCCTGCCCGCCCTGCCCGATGACGAGTTCTACCATGCCGACCTGATCGGGCTTGAGGTGCTGGATACCGGCGGCAAGGTTCTGGGCCGGGTGCGGGCGGTGCATGACCATGGCGCAGGGGATCTTCTGGAGATCCACGGGCCGGGGCTGACATCGACGGTCCTGCTGCCCTTTACCGCGGCCTGCGTGCCCACCGTCGATCTTGCGGCGGGGCGCCTTATTGCGGATCCGCCCGAAGGGCTGCTCCCCTGATCGCCGACCAACAAGGAACGAGAATCACCATGTCCCCTGCAAACATCTTCTACGCGATCATCCTGGCCGGGGCCTTCCTGGCCGGGCAATCGGGAAACCCGGTCTGGGTCATCCTTGTCATCGCCGCGCTGGCCACCGTCGCGCGCGCCCTCG
Organism: Rhodovulum sp.; assembly: GCF_011048875.1. Lineage (NCBI taxonomy): Bacteria > Pseudomonadati > Pseudomonadota > Alphaproteobacteria > Rhodobacterales > Paracoccaceae > Rhodovulum > Rhodovulum sp. The sequence continues at coordinate 11,146 of NZ_DSDD01000075.1, read as the reverse complement.
ACCCCGCGGCCGCGGCCACCCGCGCCGCGCAGGGCAAGACGCTGGCCGGGGCGCTGCCGATGATGGTCTTCAACCAGATCATCTGGGTCAACCTTGTCTTCCTGATCGGCTTCGGCATCGTCTGGACGCTTGGCGCCCCGGTTGTCGCGCTGCCGCTCTGGCTGCCGATCCTCGTCTCGGCGGTCGGGCTTGTCGGCGCGGCCGTGGTGTCGCGCAAGGGCTGAGGCTTTCGCCCGGCCGCGTTTGCGCCTAGAGACCGCCCATGACGGACAAACCGAAATCCCATGGGCGGCTCTCGATCTCGGCGAGCCTTCAGCCCCGCGACCTGATGGACACGCAGCCCCGCCTGAAAGGCGCCTGGACCGCGCGCATCATCACCCTGTTTCCCGAGGCGTTTCCCGGCGTTCTGGGCCTGTCGCTGACCGGACGGGCACTGGAAATGGGGCTCTGGGCGCTGGAAACGGTCGATCTGCGCCCCTTCGGCGAGGGCAGGCACCGCAATGTCGACGACAACCCGGCAGGTGGCGGCGCCGGCATGGTGCTGCGCCCCGATGTGATGGGCGCCGCGCTGGATCACGCCGCGCTGGGCACGCCCGCGGACCGCAGCCGCTGGCCTTTGATCTACCTCTCCCCCCGGGGCGCACCGTTCACGCAAGCGATGGCGCAACGCTTCGCGCAGGCCGAGGGCATCACCCTGATCTGCGGTCGGTTCGAGGGGCTGGACGAGCGGGTAATCGAGGAGTTCAGCGTCGAGGAAGTCAGCCTGGGGGATTTCGTTCTGACGGGCGGCGAGATCGCGGCACAGGCCTTGATTGACGCGACTGTCCGCCTTATACCCCGCGTACTCGGAAATCGGGCATCCACGGAGGAGGAATCCTTTTCCGAGGGCCTGCTTGAACATCCGCAGTACACACGACCCGTCGTCTGGAAAGGCCGCGCGATACCCGACATTCTCCTGTCGGGCCATCACGCGAAGATCGCCGCCTGGCGGAGGGCCGAGGCCGAAAGGCTGACCAAGGAACGCCGCCCTGAACTCTGGCGGGCTTACTGCACAAGCCGCGGTAGGGACCCGGACGGAGACCGAGAGCTCTGAGGGCTGCATCACCTTCGCGGAGAAAACCGCGAGCAGAGATGGAGACGCTGCGATGAACCTGATCGCACAGCTCGAGGCGGAACAGATCGCCGCCCTCGACAAGAAGATTCCCGACTTCAAGCCGGGCGATACGGTCCGCGTGGGCTACAAGGTGACCGAGGGCACCCGTTCGCGCGTTCAGAACTACGAAGGCGTGTGCATTGCCCGCAACAACGGCAACGGCATCGCCGGGTCGTTCACCGTTCGCAAGATCTCGTTCGGCGAGGGTGTGGAACGGGTGTTCCCCCTCTACTCGACGAATATCGACTCGATCGAGGTGGTGCGCCGCGGCCGCGTGCGCCGCGCCAAGCTCTACTACCTCCGCGCGCGCCGTGGCAAATCGGCCCGCATCGCCGAGGACAGCACCTACAAGCCCAAGACCGAGGCGTGAGGAGAGCGACCATGCGCAAGGATATCCACCCCGATTACCACGTGATCGACGTCAAGATGACCGACGGCACCGTGATCCAGATGAAATCGACCTATGGAAAGGAGGGCGACATGCTCGCCCTCGATATCGACCCGTCGGTGCACCCCGCCTGGACTGGCGGCGGCCAGCGCCTGATGGACACCGGTGGCCGCGTGTCGAAGTTCAAGAAGAAATACGAGGGCCTGGGCTTCTGATCCCGCCGGTTTCAGCACTGCGGAGACGCCGCCCCCCGGGGCGGCGTTTTCATGTGGCGGAGGCTGCGGCAGGACCATGCGCCGTAATCGTGACACCTTGTCCTCCACTCCCGCTTTGACTACCGCTTGCCACAACATATGGTTGTCGGCGACTCTCTCGCCCATAGTCATGCAGATCGCAGGGGGAAGGTGACGTGGCGCATATCATCGTCGTCGGCAATGAAAAGGGCGGGGCGGGCAAGTCCACCATGTCGATGCATGTGGCGACCGCGCTGGCGCGGCTGGGCCACCGGGTCGGCGCGCTGGATCTGGACCTGCGCCAGCGCAGCTTTGGCCGCTACATTGAGAACCGGCGCGCCTATATGGACCGCTCGGGCCTCGATTTGCCGACACCGGACTACCGCGAATTGCCCGAGATCGCGCCCGAGCAACTGGAGCAGGGCGAGAACCCGCAAGACCGCCGCATCGCCGAGGCGGTTGCCGGAATGGAGCAGGACAAGGATTTCATCCTGATCGACTGCCCCGGCTCGCATACACGGCTGAGCCAGATCGCCCACACGCTGGCCGACACGCTGATCACGCCGCTGAACGACAGTTTCATAGATTTCGACCTGCTGGCCCGGCATGACGGGGCAAGCGGCAAGATCCTCGGCCCGTCGATCTATTCCGAGATGGTCTGGAACGCCCGCCAGATGCGCGCGCAGGCCGGACTGAAGCCGATCGACTGGGTGGTGCTGCGCAACCGGCTGGGCGCGCAGCAGATGCACAACAAGCGCAAGATGGGCGACGCGCTGGCCAACCTGTCGCGCCGCATCGGCTTTCGCGTGGCGCCGGGTTTCTCGGAACGGGTGATCTTTCGCGAGCTGTTCCCCAGCGGCCTGACGCTGCTGGACCTGCGCGATACCGGCGTCACCGGCATGAACATCTCGAACATCGCCGCAAGGCAGGAATTGCGCGACCTGATGGTAGAACTGCGCCTGCCCGGCATCGAGGTGACGTTCTAGGGCTCTTGGGCCCCGGCCGGAACTTACTTGCATGGTCGGGCTGTGCGTAGGGTGGGTGTCAACCCACCGGCGGGCGGACGTGGGTGCGGGCAGGTGGTGGGTTTCACCCACCCTACGCTTGCTGGGCGAAGCTGGCGGCCGAATTCATCGCGGCGAAGGGGCAGCCGGACCAGCTTCAGACCTTCTTCAACACGATCCTGGCCGAAGGCTGGCGAGAGGCGGCCGAAGAGATCAATGAGGCCGAACTGGCGGGACGGCGGGAACGGTTCGGGCTCGACGCCGTGCCGCCGGGCGTGCTGGTCCTGACGGCCGGAGTCGACGTGCAACGGGCCCGGCTGGAAATCGTGACCCTGGGGCACGGGAAGACGGAAATCTTCGTCCTGGCGCAACACGTCATCTGGGGCAGCCCTCACGAAGATCACACTTGGGCGGAACTGGACGACTTCCTGCGCGGCCAGTGGCAGCACCCAGGAGGCGGGACGCTCCGCCTGGACGCCGTGGCCGTGGACGCGGGCGACGGCGAGACGATGGACGCCGTTCTGGCCTTCTGCCGTCCCCGGTTCCCCCGGCGCGTGGTCGCGATCAAGGGGGCACCCGGCGCGCGGCCGTCGATCAAGGCCAGCGAGACGCGGGGGAGTCGGCTCTTCATCGTCGGCGTGGACGGGCTGAAGGCCACGCTGTCGTCGCACCTGTCGCGCGGCCGGACGGTCCGCTTCAGCGACACGCTGGAAGACAGGTTCTTCGAAGAACTGGCCTCCGAACGGCGGCTGGTGCGCTACAAGCGCGGCGCGCCGGTCCGCGTCTGGGAACGGATCACGGGGCGGCGGGCCGAGTCCCTGGACTGCATGGTCTATGCGATGGCCGTCCGCCCCCTTGTGGGCGTGGACTTGGGGCGGCGGGAAGAGGAAGTCTCGACGAAGGCCGCGCCCGTGCGGCGTCCACCCGTGGTGCGATCTGCATGGCTGCAACGCTGATCAGAAAGGAATTTCATCATCGTCAGGGTTGGGTGCCTCTGGTGCTGGGAAGAGCTTGGACTCGAGTGAGGTCTTCAATTCATCGCTAACAACATCTGCATACTTGTCGTAGATGTGCTTGTAAAAATCACTTACGTCGTTGTCCTCAATTATCCAGTAAACCTGAGAGTTCAAATCAAGAATGTTGATCAGTTCTTCGGCTTGGACTTTTGAGAAATCTGTCAATTTGGAAAGCTCTGCAATGATCGAATGTGTTGTCGCAAAGCTCCAACTGGAAGCAAGTTTTTCAATCAATTTGTTTGTTTTAATGTCGCTGGCAAGCTTTATATCTGGGAAGTTTTTCTTGAAGAAATCAGTGATGCTTTTGTAAAAATTCAAGTTCGATTTCTTCTTGCTCGCCCACTCTTCATCAAGAAATGCATTCATGGCTTCTGGAACAACCGTAGATGCATAGTCACCATCGCCGGAAACAAAATGAAGGTCTTCGCCTTCTGGAACTCCTGCCAATATTGATTCCCAGTTTAATTCGTCGCCAATAGTTACCTTCTTCTTCCCAGGCGGGTTTCCCATGCGAAAGCGCTTGGTTGCCCTGTCAAATATCGCTTTCGTTACTGGTATGTCCTTCGCCTTTGAGAACAAGCCGGCAATCAACTCATCTGCCTTAAGTCCGTTCGCCTGAATGTCCACGGTTGACTTTGCTAATAGCTCCGAGTGCTTAGTATTTGCCTTTTTCAGAAAGTCTTGAATCTCAGCATACTCTTCGTAGCTCTTGCAAAATGCTGGAAAGCTGACCTTGAAGCTCGCCTTTTTGAATTCCCTAAGTGCATCTGAAATTTTTGAGTCTCGATTTCGCCGAACCTCTTCAATGAGTTGCCTGCACGAATATAGAGTTATATCACCCTCTTCTATCAGTGCGACCAGCTTCTTAAGCTCCTCGATGTCACCGCCGCTCAGATGATAGAAATCGAGAAAAATATTGGCATCTATAAAGAGATTCATTTTGCCCATGGCCTGCTATTTTCTGGATAGGGTAGCTGTCACATCCCGGAAGGTAGTAAGGTTGTTTCCTGAACAACTCCGGCTTGAGTTTATGCCAATCCTGCATCGCCTGCAAGGGCGGTTTGCTGCCGAGGGCTGATTGCGGGAGTTGCTGGTTGTAGAGCCAGACATATCGATGAAGTGTGGCCTGCGGCGTATGACTGCGATCCTCGACGCTGTCGCGCTTGCGCCATTTGTAGATCGTCTGCGCATTCGGCGGGAAAACGATTCACCGGATCGTTTTCTGATCCGCCTCATCACCGAAACGTTCGGCCAGAACCGTCCCGGCCTCCTCGCTCGCCTGGATCGCCGCCCGCACTTTGGGCGTTGCCGTTGCCTGGCTGTGAAGATGGATCAGCATGTCCGCGCCCCGTCCCGAATATCCCTCAGAACCGATCTTGCCATGAAAAGGGCAGATCGCCGAGGAGAAATGTAATCATCCGGGATGGAACAGTTTTATCGGCACCCAGGCACTCACCCATTCAACCCCCCATGCAGCGTCGGCATGTCGAGCGCGCTGAACCCGTAATGCCTGAGCCAGCGCAGGTCTGAATCGAAGAACGCCCGTAGATCCGGAATCCCGTATTTCAGCATCGCCAGCCGGTCGATTCCCATGCCGAAGGCAAAGCCCTGCCACTGGTCGGGGTCGATGCCGCCCGCTTTAAGCACCTTGGGATGCACCATGCCGGACCCCAGGATTTCCATCCAGTCATTGCCCTCGCCGATCTTCAGCGTGCCGCCTTCCCAAGAACAGCGGATATCGACCTCGGCCGACGGCTCGGTGAACGGGAAATGAGAGGCGCGGAAGCGCAGTTCCACGCCCTCGACCTCGAAAAAGGCGCGGCAGAATTCCTCCAGCACCCATTTCAGGTTGGCCATGGAAATGTCGCGGTCGATGGCCAGCCCCTCGACCTGATGGAACATCGGCGTGTGTGTCTGGTCGTAGTCGCAGCGATAGACCCGGCCCGGCGCAATCACCCGGATCGGCGCGCCCCGGGCCTGCATCGCGCGGATCTGCACCGGCGACGTGTGCGTGCGCAGGACATGCGGCGGGCGGTTGTCGCCCGCGGCGCGCGCCATGAAGAACGTGTCATGCTCCTGCCGGGCGGGGTGTTCGGGCGGGATGTTCAGCGCGTCGAAATTGAACCAGTCGCTTTCGATCTGCGGCCCCTCGGCGACGGCAAAGCCCATATCGGCAAAGATCGCGGTGATTTCCTCGGTCACCTGGCTGACGGGATGAATCGTGCCGCGCGAGCGTGGACGGCCGGGCAGGGTCACGTCCAGCCATTCGGCGGCCAGCCGTTCCTCCAGCGCGGCATCGGCCAGCGATGCCTTGCGCGCGGCCAGCGCCGAGGTGATCTCGTCCTTCAGCGCGTTCAGCTTCGGCCCCATCGACTGACGCTCTTCGGCCGACATCTGGCCCAGCTCGCGCATCTTCAGGCTGATCTCGCCCTTCTTGCCGAGGGCCTGAACCCGCACCTCCTCGATCGCCGCCTCGCCCCCCGCACCGGCAATCGCGTCGAGATATTTCTGCCTGAGATCGTCCATTCCGGGGCCCCCTTGCTGGCATTTCGTGGCGTCGATAGCACAGGGTCCGGCGATTGCAAATGCGTGCGGCCACCGGGCCGAGATTACCGGTCACGGCAGCACCGGCGGGCGCATCTGCCGAAAAACCGGGCGCCGGGGCGGATCGGCGCAACGCCGCGCCACCGCAGCGTTGACCGCAGGCCCAGCGCGGCGACCATCAGGGGGCAAGCGGTGGACGCGGGTTGTCCGTCCAGGCCGGTGGGCGCCGCCTCCGCCTCTTGCGCGAAAGGAGCCGGGCATGACCGCAGACGAGGCCTATAGCTGGCTGATCAGGGGGACGGCGCCGGAAGCCGACCCGTTCGACGCCCATGTTCTGGCCTCGATCCTGGCGCTGGCGATTGCCGAGGGCGGCGTTGCGGGCAGGCTGTGCGCCCATTCCGGGCTGGACGCACAGACGCTGCGCGCCCTGTCGGACATGGTTTTTCCGGGTTGCGGCGCGGGGATCGAGCGAATGACCCGGCACTCCCCGCCCCCGGCAGAGATCGAAGAGACCTCGGTCCGCGATCTGCTGCGGGCCCATGCAATCGGCGCAAGCCCGCTGGACCACCCGCTGGCCGCCATGATCGCCCGCCGCGCGATGGAACCCGACCATCTCTGGCAGGACCTGGCCATGCGCGACCGGGGCGAGTTGACGGCGCTGCTCGATCGCCATTTCGCGCCGCTTGCCCGCCAGAACACCGCCAGCATGACATGGAAGCGGTTCTTCTTCCGCACGCTCTGCGAGGAGGAGTGCTTCGTGCTCTGCTCCGCGCCGGTCTGCACTGATTTCGAGACCTGCTTCGGCAAGGAGACAGGCGAGGCCCGCCCGGCCCGGCTGCGCAACGGCATCTCCGCCCCGAGGCCGGCCTGATCAGCACGCGGAACGCAAAACCCCCGCCCGGGGCGACCGGACGGGGGCAGAAAGGCAGGATCGCGATGAATCAGGCCAGCGCGGCCTTGGCCCGGGCGACGATGGCGCCGAACGCCTCGGGCTCGTTCACCGCGAGATCGGCCAGAACCTTGCGGTCGACCTCGATCCCGGCGGTGGCCAGGCCGTTGACGAAGCGCGAATAGGTCAGCGTCTCGTCACAGGCGCGGACGGCCGCATTGATCCGCTGGATCCACAGCGCGCGGAAATTGCGCTTGCGCTGCTTGCGGTCGCGGGTCGCGTACTGGTTGGCCTTGTCGACGGCCTGGGTCGCGGTGCGATAGGCATTGCCGCGGCGGCCGTAATAGCCTTTCGCCGCCTTGATGACCTTCTTGTGACGGGCGTGGGTGGTCGTTCCACCTTTGACTCGGGACATGGTTCGGCCTCCTCAGCGGTCGTAGGGCATGTAGGTCTTGACGATCCTCTCGTCCGCGGCCGACAGCGTCGAGGTCCCGCGGGCGCTGCGGATGAACTTGTTCGTCCGCTTGATCATGCCGTGCCGCTTGCCGGCCTGGGCGGCAAGCACCCGGCCCGTCGCCGTCACCTTGAAGCGCTTCTTGGCGCTCGACTTGGTCTTCATCTTGGGCATTTCCGTCTCCTCTTCGGGCGGTTCAGGCGCGACTCGGCATGCCACTGGGGCCGGCCGCGCAACATCGAGCCGCCTCAATAAGGCCCCCGGCCCAGCTTTGCAAGGACAAAGCCCACCACGACCATGCCGCAAGAGACGCGCGCCTCCCCTTCTTCTGGCCGGAAATATCCCGGGGGTCCGGGGGCTGGCCCCCGGACGGTCGCCGCCCGCGGGCCGGCGCAAGACCCGCAGCGGATCCGCTACCGCCCGGCCAGCGCCGCGACTTCGTCATGGCGCGGGCAGGTCACGAGATGGTCGTTGACCATTCCCACCGCCTGCATGAAGGCATAGGTGATCGTCGGCCCGCAGAAACGGAATCCCGCGGCACGCAGATCCGCCGATACCTGACGCGACAAAGGCGTCTCGGCAGGTATGTCGCCCGGCGCTGCGAACCGGTTCTGGATCGGCAGGCCATCGACATGGCGCCACAGGAAGGGTGCGAACCCGTCGCGCGCCTCGAGGTCAAGCCATGCCCGCGCATTCCCGATCGCGGCTTCGATCTTGCCGCGATGCCGCACGATCTCGCGATCGGCCAGCAGGCGCGCGACCTCGGCCTCGCCCCAACCCGCGATCACCGCGGGATCGAACCCGGCAAAGGCTGCGCGGAACGCTTCGCGCTTTCTCAGGATGGTGATCCAGGCCAGCCCCGCCTGAAAGCCGTCGAGAATCAGCTTCTCGAAAAGCGCCCGCCCGTCACGCTCCGGAATGCCCCATTCGGTGTCATGATACGCCACGTAAAGCGGGTCCGCTCCGCACCACCAGCATCGCTCGTCCATTACAAGACCTCTTTATTTACAGTTGGTTGGCAGGTCGCGTCCAGATTATCGAAAATTGGAACCTAATGCGAACATTCATTCGCCCTTAACGGCTTTGCCCACAACTGGTCCGCGTGGAAGCGGAGAGACAGCATGCCAAGCAAGAAAGCCGATGCCAAAATCGTCGTGGAGCCTGGACAGGAAAGCCCGCTTTCCGTCGCGATCACCCAGCGGGATCGGGACATCCTCCAGACCGTGCACAAGGCGATCGAGCGGCGCGATGTGCTGCTGGCCTTCCAGCCCGTGGTGCAGTCGGTCGAACATGGGCAGGTCGCGTTCTACGAGGGGCTGATCCGTATCCTCGACCATACCGGCCGGGTAATCCCCGCGCGCGACTTCATCGAGACGGTCGAGACGAACGAGATGGGCCGGATGATCGACTGTCTCGCGCTGGAGATGGGACTGATCGCGCTGACCGAGGCGCCGGACCTGCGCCTGGCGATCAACATGTCGGCCCGCTCGATCGGCTATCCACGCTGGAAGAAGACGCTGGAGGACGGCCTCGCCCGCGACGCCACGGTCGCCGAACGGCTGATCCTGGAGATCACCGAAAGCTCGGCGATGGTCATGCCTGACCTCGTGTCGGTCTTCATGCGCGAATTGCAGACCAAGGGCATCGCCTTCGCGCTGGACGATTTCGGCGCGGGCTATACGGCCTTCCGTTATCTGCGCGAGTTCTATTTCGACATCCTCAAGATCGACGGCCAGTTCATCCGCGGCATCGCAGACAGTCCCGACAACCAGGTACTGGCCCAGGCGCTGATCGCCATCGGCCAGCATTTCGACATGTTCACGGTCGCCGAAAATGTCGAAACCGCGCGCGACGCGGCCTGGCTGGCGGCGGCCGGGATCGACTGCATGCAGGGCTTTGCCTTCGGCGCGCCGTCGCTCGTGCCCCCCTGGCGCGAGGGCCGCGAAAAGCGCCGCGCCTGACGGCTGCGCCATCGTGCTGGCGCCTGGCAGTTTCCCGCCTCGGCTGGGCATTCCCGGTCACTGACAGGGGGTGCCTTTCTGCATCCGCATCCCTATAGTGCGCACGAAAATCGACCAGGGGAGAAGTACCAAACCATGACCAATGTCGTCATCGTCTCGGCCGCGCGCACGCCGGTCGGCAGTTTCAACGGCTCTTTCGCAACGGTGCCCGCCCACGAGCTTGGCCGCATCATGCTGGAAGCGCTGGTTGAACGCGCCGGCATCGACAAGGCCGAGGTGTCCGAGACCATCCTCGGCCAGGTGCTGACCGCGGGCCAGGGCCAGAACCCCGCCCGCCAGGCCCACATCAATGCCGGGTTCCCCATCGAGTCGGCGGCCTGGTCGATCAACCAGGTCTGCGGCTCGGGCCTGCGCGCGGTGGCGCTGGCGGCCCAGCATGTCCAGCTTGGCGATGCCGCCATCGTCGCCGCCGGCGGGCAGGAGAACATGACGCTTTCGCCCCATGTCGCCCACCTGCGCGCGGGCCAGAAGATGGGCGATCTGTCCTTCATCGATTCAATGATCCGGGACGGGCTGTGGGACGCCTTCAACGGCTATCACATGGGCCAGACCGCCGAGAACGTGGCGAACCAGTGGCAGATCAGCCGCGACATGCAGGACGAGTTCGCGCTGGCCAGCCAGAACAAGGCCGAGGCCGCGCAGAAGGCCGGCAAGTTCGCCGACGAGATCGTGGCGGTGACGGTCAAGGGCCGCAAGGGCGACACCATCGTCGATGCGGACGAGTACATCCGCCACGGCGCCACGCTCGACAGCATGCAGAAACTGCGCCCCGCCTTCACCAAGGACGGCAGCGTGACCGCGGCCAATGCGTCGGGCATCAATGACGGCGCGGCGGGCGTGCTGGTGATGTCGGCCGACGAGGCCGAACGCCGCGGGCTGGAACCGCTTGCGCGCATCGCCTCCTACGCGACGGCGGGGCTTGATCCCTCGATCATGGGCGTCGGCCCGATCCATGCCAGCCGCAAGGCGCTGGAAAAGGCGGGTTGGAAGGTCGGCGATCTGGATCTGGTCGAGGCGAACGAGGCCTTTGCCGCCCAGGCCTGCGCAGTGAACAAGGACATGGGCTGGGATCCGGCGATCGTGAACGTGAACGGCGGCGCCATCGCCATCGGCCACCCGATCGGCGCCTCGGGCGCGCGCATCCTGAACACGCTCCTGTTCGAGATGAAGCGCCGCGACGCGAAGAAGGGCCTTGCCACCCTCTGCATCGGCGGCGGCATGGGCGTCGCAATGTGCCTGGAACGGCCGTAAGCCCGGGGACAGGATGGGCGCGCAATATTGTTGCGCGCCCAATCTTTCTTGCGTAACACCGTTACCGGCGCAATCGACACCCATTCTGGAGGAATCATGGCAAGAGTTGCACTCGTCACCGGCGGCAGCCGCGGCATCGGCGCGGCGATCAGCAAGGCGCTGAAGGCGGCGGGCTACACGGTCGCGGCGACCT
>NZ_DSDD01000309.1:0-13140 GCF_011048875.1 Rhodovulum sp. | reverse complement strand
CGTCGCGGGACGCCATCGGTGCTGCTCGAGGCCGGCGACGCGGTCGCGACCGGCTCGCGCGCCATGAGCTGGTCCCGGCGCAGCCTCGAAATCTTCGACCGTCTGGGCATCGCCGACAAGGTGCTGGAAAAGGGCGTGCCATGGAGCGTCGGCCGCGTCTGTCACGGCGATGACGAGATCTTCAGCTTCGATCTGGCCGAAGGCTCCGGCGACCGGATGCCGCCCTTCCTCAACCTGCAGCAATATCATGTCGAACATTTCCTGACCGACCGCGCGCTGGCCGACACGCTGATCGACCTGCGGTTCCGCAACCGCGTCACCGGGATCGACCCGGACGCGGACGGGGTGCAGGTCACGATCCGTACGCCGGATGGCAGCTACATGCTCGCGGCGGATTATGCGGTCGCCTGCGACGGGGCGCGCTCGACTGTCCGGGCGATGCTCGATCTCGATTTCGAGGGCGAACTGTTCGAGGAACGCTTCCTAATCGCCGATATCGAGATGGAGGGCGACCTGCCTTCCGAACGCTGGTTCTGGTTCGAGCCGGGCTTCCATGACGGCCAGTCCGCGCTGCTGCACCGGCAGGCCGACAACATCTACCGCATCGACCTGCAACTCGGCCCCCATGCCGACCCGAAAGACGAGAGCAGGCCCGAAAAGGTGATCCCCCGCATCGAACAGGTGATCGGCCCCGATTTCGAGCTCGACTGGGTCAGCGTCTACAGCTTCCAGTGCCGCCGCCTGGGTGAATTCGTCCATGGCCGGGTGATCTTCGCCGGCGACAGCGCCCATCTGATCCCGCCCTTCGGCGCGCGCGGGGCCAATGACGGGTTACAGGATGCCGACAATCTGGGCTGGAAGCTGGCCGCCGTGCTGGACGGCCGCGCGCCCCCCAGCCTGATCGACAGCTACAACCGCGAACGGGTGCAGGCCGCGGACGAGAACATCCGCCAATCCAGCCGCGCCACCCGCTTCATGGGTCCGGCCAACGGCGTCGAACGGCTGTTCCGCGACCAGATCCTGGCCCTCGCGCGCAAGGCGCCCTTTGCCCGCGACTGGGTCAATTCCGGCCGCCTCTCGACGCCCTGCATCTATGCCACCACCGGCCCCGACGACCCGCGCCTGCCCGCGATCTCGCGCCCCGGCGCGGTCGCCCCCGATGCGCCGCAGGGCGCGGGCTGGCTGCTGGCGGCGCTGGGCCGCGACGCGATGCTGCTGGCGATAAATTGCGACGCCCCCAACGTTGCGGACCTGCCCGTTCTGCCGGTCGAGGCGAACCCGGCGGTGGTCGCGCGCTATCTGGGCCGGGCCGGGCGCGCGCTCTATCTGGTGCGGCCCGACCAGGTCATCGCCGCCCGCTGGGTCGAGGCCGACGCGCGGCAGATCGCAAGGGCCCTCGCCGCGCTGTGGGAGGGGCGCGCGTGAACCTGATCGACACCCCCAATATCGAAGATCCCGACGATTTCCTGGCCGAGTTTCTGGCCGCCCATCGCGGCCTGACCGAGGCGCAAAGCCACGCGCTGAACGCCCAGCTCCTGCTGATCCTTGCCAATCATATCGGCGATCCGGCCGTGCTGCGCGCCGCGCTGGCGCTTGCCCGCCAACGCTGAGACCTAGCGCCGGTTGCCCATCCGGTCATTTGTCTCCTGCACGATGCTGAACATGCGTGCCGACAATTGCACGCCGGTCTGCATCTCGCCCAGGATCACCGTGGTTGCCTGGCCCGTGTCGTCGGTGATGACCCATTGGCGCAGTTCCACCGGGCTGCCGGTAAAGACCAGCGCGATGGTGCCGTATTCGGGATGCTCGGGATCCTGCGCGATCACCCGTGTCATGGTGCCGTCGCCGTCATGGCCCACCACCATCCGCGCCCGCGACAGATCCACGTTGCGTTCCAGGATGATGTTCAGCGGCGTGCGGCGCAGCGGATATTGCTCGGGCGGCTGGTTCGACTTGGTGTCGAAGATCGCCACCTGCCCGCCGCCCGCGATCACCAGCCCGCGATTGGGCGGATCGTATTCGAACCGCGCCCGGCCGGGCCGCTGAAGCAGCATCCGCCCGGTCGAGATCGACCCGTCCGCGTTCACCTGCGTGAACTCGGCCCGCGCGGTCGAGAAGCTGTTGAGATAGGCCGAGATCGCCGACAGCGGCAGCTTGTCGGCAAGTCCGGGGGCGGCGGTGGCCGCCCAGAGGGCAAGGCCAAGGGCAAGGCGTCTGATCATGGTGGCAATCTAGTCGCTCGCACGCGCCTTTGCATCAGCCAATCCGTCACGAAACGGCGATGGGCAGGCCCCCCGCCCGCGCCGCCGGTCAGCCCTGTTCGGGCACCAGGATCTCGCGCTTGCCGACATGGTTCGCCGGGCTGACCACGCCTTGTTCCTCCATCTGCTCGACCAGCCGGGCGGCCTTGTTGTAGCCGATGGCCAGCTTGCGCTGGATGTAGGAGGTCGAGCATTTGCGATCCTTCAGCACGATCGCCACCGCCTGATCGTACAGCGCGTCGTCGCCATCGGCAGTGCCGCCCAGGCCCAGCACCAGGTCGATATCGCCCTCGCGGTCCTCGTCCGGCCCCTCGACCACGCTGCCGACATAATCGGGCGGCCCGAAGCCCTTGAGATAGGTGACGATCTCCTCGACTTCCTCATCCGAGACAAACGGCCCGTGGACGCGGGAAATCCGACCCCCGCCCGCCATGTAAAGCATGTCGCCCATGCCCAGAAGCTGTTCCGCCCCCTGTTCGCCCAGGATCGTGCGGCTGTCGATCTTGCCGGTCACCTGGAACGAGATCCGGGTCGGGAAGTTCGCCTTGATCGTGCCGGTGATGACATCGACCGAGGGGCGCTGCGTCGCCATGATCAGGTGGATCCCCGAGGCCCGCGCCATCTGCGCCAGCCGCTGGATGCAGGCCTCGATCTCCTTGCCCGCCACCATCATCAGGTCGGCCATCTCGTCGACGATCACCACGATATAGGGCAGCGTCTCGGGCTGGAACTCGTCGGTCTCGAACACCGGCTCGCCGGTTTCGTCGTCGAACCCGGTCTGGACCGTGCGCTTGAACATCTCGCCCCGGTCCAGCGCATCGCGCACCCGCCCGTTATAGCCCTCGATGTTGCGTACGCCCATCTTGGACATCTTGCGATAGCGTTCCTCCATCTCGCCCACGACCCATTTCAGCGCGACGACGGCCTTCCTGGGGTCGGTGACGACCGGGGACAGCAGATGCGGGATGCCGTCATAGACCGACAGTTCCAGCATCTTGGGGTCGATCATGATCAGCCGGCATTCCTCGGGCGTTAGCTTGTAGAGCAGCGACAGGATCATCGTGTTGATCGCCACCGACTTGCCCGACCCGGTGGTCCCCGCGATCAGCAGGTGGGGCATCTTGGCCAGGTTCGCCACCACCGCCTCGCCGCCGATATCCTTGCCCAGCGCCAGCGGCAGCCGCATCGCGCTGTCGCCGAAGGCGCGCGAGGACAGGATCTCGCGCAGCACCACCTTCTCGCGATTGACATTGGGCAGTTCGATCCCGATCACGCTGCGCCCCGGCACGGTCGAGACCCGCGCCGACAGCGCCGACATGCTGCGCGCGATGTCGTCCGACAGCCCGATCACCCGGCTGGCCTTCAGCCCCGGCGCGGGCTCCAGCTCGTACATGGTGACCACGGGGCCGGGCCGGACCGACACGATCTCGCCCTTCACGCCATAGTCGTCCAGCACGTTTTCCAGCATCCGCGCGTTTTCCTCCAGCGCCTCGTCGGACAGGACATGGCGCTGGATCGAATCGGGGCTGGTCAGCAGCGACAGCGGCGGATGCTCATAGCCGCTATCGGGCTCGCTGAAGGGCAGCGCCGGTTGTGCCTCTTCCATCGCCCGGCGCGAGGGGGGCACCGGCTTGCTGACGGGATGCTGCACGACCCGGCGGGGTTGCTCGTCGAACTCGGGCAGGGGCAAGTCCGCGGGCCGCGCGCTCAGCGGCGGCTCGACCGGCAGGGCGTCCGGCGTGCCCGCCCGATCGCGCCGCACGGGCGGCTCCGCACGAAAGGCCGGGCGGCCCGACTGGCGGGCGCGGTTACGGATCACATCGGCGATGCGTTCCCTGATGCGGTCCTCGGAAATCGGCCCGATCCCGTCCACGCTGTCGGGCAGGTCGCGCTCGACCAGTTCCATCTCGGGCTCCGCAATCCGCCGCCCCAGCACCGGCACCCGCGCCATCAGCCCGCCGATGACACCGCTCCGGGCCGGTTCGCTCGCTGGCGCCCGGCTCGCCACCAGCGGCTCGGCCCGCTGGGCACGCATGGGCTCGGCCCGGGCGCGGCGGGCCTGCACGTTCTCGCCCAGCCGCAACCCGGCACTCAGCGCGCCGCGCGCGGATTTCCCGGCCATCTTGCGCAGCCCTTCATAGCTCAGGATCAGGCCGAACAGCAGGAACCGGCCAAATTTGCGCAACTCGTCCCGGTCCACGCCCAGCACGAACAGCCCCATGCCGATGGCCGCCATCCAGACCAGTGCTGCGACCACGCGCAGCCCCGCCACCGTATCCACCGGCGCCACGCCGAGGATCGCGCCAAGCACCGTATCGCCGAACAGCCCCCCCATGCCGAACGCGTGGGTCCAGCTTGCGGGCGGCACATGGGTCGAGGCATAGACCGCCGCCAGTGCCACCGCGACCGGGGCAAAGATCAGCCGCGACAGCGCGCGGTCCTCGCCCCAATGGCCCACCAGCCGCAGCCCCCAGACCGCCGGGATGACCACCAGCCCCCAGGAACCCCAGCCGATGACGATATGCAGCGGCGAGGCGATCGAGGCGCCGAACCGGCCCAGCATGTTCTCGGCCGGGGCATCGGTCGCCGACAGCCAGCTCGGGTCGTCAGGAACGTAAGAGCCCAGGATCGCCGCCATCGCCAGCGCCGCCCCGATCAGCGTGAAGCCCAAGAGTTCCTTGCCGCGCCGCTCGATGGCGGCCTGGACGCTGGAATCGAGAAGCGGTTCGCGCCGTTTCATCTGATACGAAGCCATACCCTAACCGTCCTTACCCGTAGAGGCAGTCACGCAGCCGCATCAGCCCGTGCCGCATTTCTTGTTCTGGGGCGACCATCGCGACCCGGATATATCCTGCACCCGGATTGTCGCCGTTCACCGCGCGCGACAGATACGCGCCGGGCAGAACCCGCACCCCCGTCCCGCGCCAAAGCTTCAGCGCCGCCGCCTCGCCATCGGCGACCGGCAGCCACAGGAAGAACCCGCCTTGGGGCGCGCGATAGCCCGACACCGTCCCGAGGACCTCGTCGGCGATGGCATATTTGCGCCGGTATTGCGCAAGGCTCTCGGCCACATGCATCTCGTCCGCCCAGGCCCGCTCCGCCACCCGTTGCAAGGGCAGGGGCAGGGGCGCACCGGCATAGGACCGCAGCCGCTTGATATGGCCCAGGCTCTCTGCCCCGCCCGCGCAGAACCCAGACCGCAGCCCCGGCAGGTTCGAGCGTTTCGACAGCGAATGAAACACCAGCACCCGCTCGGGATCGGCACCGATCTCGTGCGCCACCTCCAGCGCGCCGGGGGGCGGGGCGTCGCGATAGATCTCGGAATAGCATTCATCGGCGAAGATGCGGAAATCGTGCTTTTCGGCCAGCCGGATCAGATCCGCCCAGTAGTCCCGATCCGCCACCGCGCCCTGCGGATTCGCGGGCGAGCACAGATAGGCAATCGCCACCCGGTCCAGCACTTCGCCCGGCAGCGCGGCAAAATCGGGCAGGAACCCGGTTTCGGCCGTGGCGGGCACATAGACCGGCTCGGCCCCCACCGCCAGCGCGGCCACCGCATAGACCTGGTAGAACGGGTTCGGGGTCAGGATCGCGGGCCGCTGGCCGCGTTTCTGCTCGGGGCAGAGCGCCAGTGCCGCGTTGAACAGCCCCTCGCGCGTGCCGTTCAGCGTGCTGATCTGTGTCGCCGGATCGACGCGCACACCATAGCGCCGCGCCAGCCAGTCCGAGATCGCGCCCAGCAATTCCGGCGTGCCATCGTTCGGGGGGTATTTGCCGAACTCCGCGGCATGCGTGGCGATCACCTCCGTCACCCAGTCGGGAAAGGCATGCTGCGGCTCGCCGATGGTCATGTGCAGGGGTGCGCCGCCGGGGGCGTGGTCGTCCAGCAGACGCCTCAGCCTCGGAAACGCGTAATCTGGCAGGTTCGAAAACCGCTCGGGAAAGGTCATGGACCCCTGTCTGCCTGTACTGCCTCGGATCGGGGCGTCTGACGCACCCCGTTTCGCATCAGGATACCGGCTGGATCGCCCTCGGTCCAGAAGAACGCCCCGCCGCCCCCGGCGTCCGGGGCGGGGTTGTGGCATTTAGGCCAGCGCCGCCTCGGCCGCCGCCCCCAGCCGCAGCAGCCGCTCTTCCGACATCGGCGGGCCCATCAGCGACAGGCCGGTCGAGGGAACCCCGGTCGGCAGCGTCAGCACCGCCAGCCCCATCAGGTTGCCGATCTGGGTGTTGCGCAGCGTCATCAGGTTTTCGGCGACAAAGAGCTCCGGATCGGCCATCAGCGCCGCGACCTTCGGCGGCAGGATCGGGCAGGTCGGCACCAGCACCGCGTCGAAACCGGCGCTGGCGGCGGCGAAGGCTGCGCGCAGCCGGTCGAGTGTCTGCCAGGCGGCGACGTACTCGGCGCCCGAATACTCCCGCCCAACGCGGAACCGCTCGAGGATCGCGGGATACATCCGCTCGGGCGCCGCCTCCATGGTCTCGCGCCACGTCGCGTAAGCCTCCGTCACGAACAGAACCCCCGACAGCGCCAGCGCCTCGGCGATTTCGGGAACCTTGGCGCGCGTGATCGTGGCCCCGGCCCGCGCCAGCCGGTCCACCGCCTGCTCGAACCCCGTGGCCGGCGCTTCGCGAATGTCGTCGAAGGCGACGGTCTCCAGCACCATCAGCCGCGCGCCCGCCAGCGTCGCACCACGCAGGTCCGCGGGCTTGCCGCCCTCCAGCGCCGCCAGCAGAAGTGCTGCATCCTCGACATTGCGGGTCAGGGGCCCCACCGTGTCGAATCGCGGGCAAAGCGGCACGACACCCGCCAACGGCAGCCGCCCCGCCCCGGTCTTCAGCCCGACCAGATCGTTCCAGACCGCCGGCACCCGGACCGAGCCGCCGGTATCCGACCCGATCCCCGCCGCCGCCAGCCCGAACGCGACCGAGGCCGCCGCCCCCGAGGACGACCCCCCCGGCGCGGCGCCTGCATCATGCACATTGGGCGGCGTCGCGGTCACCGGGTTCAGCCCCAGCCCCGAAAAGGCCAGCTCCGTCATATGCGTCTTGCCGAGGCACACCAGCCCCGCAGCACTCGCATTGGCCAGCACCTCGGCATCGCGGCCCGGCACGCGGCCCGCCAGCAGGGCCGATCCCGCCTCGGTCGCCACGCCCGCCGTATCGAACAGGTCCTTCCACGAGATCGGCACCCCGTCCAGCGGCCCCAGCCGATGCCCGGTCCGCGCCCGGTCCCGCGCCGCCAGCGCCTCGGCCCGCGCGCGGTCTTCGGTCAGGCGGGCATAGATACGCCCCGCCCCGGGATGCGCCGCGATGGCTTCCAGACAGGCGTCGGTCAGGTCCACCGGGTCGATCCGGCCCGCACCGATCCCGCGCCCCAGATCGCCCGCGCTCATCCCCCGCCAGTTGCCCGTCATCGCCCGCCTCCCTGATCCGATGGCGAAAGGTTAGCGGGCGCCGTGCTTATGGACAATCCCGCGCGCGTCGCCATATTGCGGGACATGGAACGCAACTCCGACATCCTGATCGTGGGCGGCGGGCTGAACGGCCCCGCGCTGGCCCTTGCACTGGCCCAGGGCGGGCTGACCGTCACCGTGATCGACGCCCTGCCCGAGGCCGCCCGTGCCGAGGACCGTTTCGACGGCCGCGCCTATGCGCTGGCGCTGGCCTCGACCCGGCTGCTGCGCGCAATCGGGATCTGGGACAAGCTGCACAACCGCAGCCAGCCGATCCTTGAAATCGTCGCCTCCGACGGGCGCGCGGGCGAGGGGCCGGCGCCCTTCTTCCTCGATTTCCACCATGGCGAGATCGAGGAAGGTCCGATGGGCTACATGCTCGAAGACCGCTACCTGCGCCGCGCCTTCCTTGACGCGATGGCCGCCGATCCGCGGATCACGACGATTTCCGGCGAGACGGTAATCGCCCAGGCCCCCGACGCGACCGGCGTCACCGTGACGCTGGCCTCGGGCCGCACGCTGCGCGGGCTTGTCCTGGTCGGCTGCGACGGGCGACGGTCGGGCACCGCGGAACGGGCGGGGATCCGGCGTACCGGCTGGGATTACGGCCAGACCGCGCTGGTCTGCGCCATCGCGCATGAATTGCCCCATAACGGCGCCGCGCATCAGTTCTTCATGCCGCCGGGGCCGCTCGCGATCCTGCCATTGCCCGGCAACCGCTGCTCGATTGTCTGGAGCGAGACCCATGCCAATGCCGCCGCGATCCAGGCGCTGGACGATGCGGGCTATCTGGCGGCGCTGCGCCCCCGCTTCGGCGATTTCCTCGGCCAGATCGCGCTGGAGGGCGACCGCTTCGCCTATCCGCTGAACCTGACGCTGGCCAATGCCTTTGTCGCGCCGCGCATCGCGCTCTTGGGCGATGCCGCGCATGGCGTGCATCCGATCGCGGGGCAGGGGCTGAACCTCGGCCTGCGCGATGTGGGCGCGCTGGCGCAGGTGCTGGTCGAGGCGAAACGGCGCGGCGAGGAGATCGGCGCCATCGACGTGCTGGAGCGCTATCAGACCTGGCGGCGCTTCGACACGGTGCTGATGGCGGTCGGAACCGATGCGGTCAACAAGCTGTTTTCCAACGACAACCCGATCCTGCGGCTGGGCCGCGATCTTGGCATGGGCGCGGTCAACGCACTGCCCGCCCTGCGCCGCCGCTTCATCCGCGAGGCCGCCGGGCTGACCGGCGACCTGCCCCGGCTGATGACCGGCCGCCCGCTTTAGGCGGCTTCGGGAAAGGGAAATCCGGCATTGCCCGAGGGGGACTGTTCCGGGTCCCGACGTCGGCACCCGGGCGCTGAGGGTCGCGCCCGAGCCTGGGAGGGCGCCTCGTGACGCCAGTTCGGCGCGCCACGCTCAAAAGCATCAATGTCGCCAGTGTGATACGCGACATCGCCAGAGCGCCCTCCCGGGGGGAGGGTCGGGCGCGGCCCGGGCTTACACCCGGGCCATACCTGTTCACCGCGCGCTTGCGCTCAGGCGCAGAAGACCCGGTGCGGGTGCAACTCGCCCGCCTTGTAGATCCCGACCGCGACCGCCTGCCCGTCATAGGACGCCCAGGCCTCGTCGCCATATTCCGCCTCGGAGGTCAGCACGATGCCGGGATTGCCGTTGCGCAGCCGCGCCGCCCCCTCGGCGGTGGTGCGCAATTCGGGCAACTCGGCCAGGCCGTCCTCCAGCGGGCGCAGATGCTCGTCCAGCGCGGGGGTCTTCGCCAGCGCCTCGATCTGTTCGATGCTGATTCCGTCCTCGGCCTCGAACGGCCCCGACCAGACCCGCCGCAACTCGGTCACATGGCCCTGGCAGCCCAGGATCTGCCCCAGATCGCGCGCGACGGACCGCACATAGCCGCCCTTGCCGCAGATCATTTCCAGCACGGCATGATCGGCATCGGGCCGCTCGACCATCTCCAGGCTCTCGACGTAGAGCGGCCGGGGCGCGATCTCGACCTCCTCGCCAGCCCGGGCCAGCGCATAGGCGCGCTCGCCGTCGATCTTCACCGCCGAGAATTGCGGCGGCACCTGCGCGATATCGCCGACGAATCCGGTCAGCGCCTTGCGGATCTCGTCATCCGTGGGCCGCAGGTCCGAGGTCGCGATCACCTCGCCCTCGGCATCGTCGGTATTGGTCGCGATCCCGAACCGCACGGTGAAGCGATAGGCCTTCAGCGCATCGGTGATATAGGGCACGGTCTTGGTCGCCTCGCCCAGCGCCACGGCCAGAACGCCGGTCGCGGCAGGGTCCAGCGTGCCCGCATGGCCCGCCTTCCTGGCGCCAAACGCCCAGCGCACCTTGTTCACCACCGCGTTCGATGTGATCCCGGCGGGCTTGTCCACCACCAGCCAGCCCGAAATGTCGCGTCCCTTGCGGCTGCGTCCCACGCCCGTCGCTCCCGAAATGTTGCCAGACCCGCCTGCTAGCGAAGCCCACGCGCGGCGTCAACGCGGTGCATCAGCGGGGCGCATCCACCACCGCACCGATGATCGGCCCCATCGGCAACCCGATATCCGCCCGCCCCAGTCCCGGCGCGTAAAGCCGCGAGATCTTGCCATCCAGATACAGCGCCTCCGGCGTGTCCAGCACGTCGCGAAACAGCCGCCCGAATTCATGGAACGTCACCGGCCGGTCCGAGATCGCGAAAACCGCCCGCCCCTCCCGCGTGACGCCGACCCCGTTCCTCACGAAGCGCGAGTCGCTGTCGACCAGGAAGCGCGGATGCAGCTTGCCCCCGATCACCAGCATCGGCCCCGATTGCGTGGCAAAGCGGCAGTCGGGCGGATCATCCAGATAGGCGCGCGTCTCGATCACCTGCGCCCGGTCCGCACCCAGGCAAAGGATGCCATTGGGCAGCATCCCGAAATTCCCCGGCCCCGCGCTGGCCACCGCGGGCGCCTGTACCTTGCCCGCCTCGATGTAAAGCCCCACGGGCCGCCGGTCGGGGTGATACATACCCCCGTTCATCGCGAATCCCAGCGTCCTGCCCTCGGCCGCCAGCATCCGCTCGACCCGCACGAAACTGCCCAGCACCGCGCCATCCGGCCCCAGCCGGAACATCCGCAACTCGGTCTCGGCCGGATCGACGGCGCAGACGACATAGCCGCGGCCTTCATGGGCGATGCGCTCACAGAAGGCCTGCGCCACGCCCGGCAGCATCAGCGCCACAAGGATCGCGGCCGCGCTAAGCCTCATCGGGATCGGGGGTGGCGGTATCGCGGCGCACATCCTCCCGCGCCAGCAACCGCCGCGTTTCGTCCATCCGGTCAAAGGTCTCGTCCGGCGCGAACCGGATCTCGGGGGCGAATTTCAGTTCCAGCTTGCGCGACACCAAGCGCCGCAACTCGCCCCGGTTGCGCCGCAGCGCCGCCAGCGCGGCCTCGGCCCCGCGTCCGCCCAAGGGCAGCACGAAGGCGGTGGCGACCTTCAGATCGGGCGAGGTGCGCACCTCGCCCACCGTGATCGACATGGCGTTCAGTTCGGGATCATGCACGTCGCCGCGCGCCAGAACCTCGGACAGCGTGCGGCGGATCAGTTCGCCGACGCGAAGCTGCCGTTGCGAAGGGGCGCAGGAACGTGCCATGCGCCCGATCTAGGTGATGCGGGGCGCTTTGCCAAGCGGGCGCGAAGCGGCTAAACCGGCGCAAAGGCGCATGGAGGGCGAAATGGCGGACCTGCCGGGCATCGTGATCATGGGCGCATCGGGCCGGATGGGCCAGATGCTGATCCACACCGTTCTGCAAAGCGAGAAGGCGCGTCTGGTCGGCTGCGTCGAGCGCTCCGGCCATCCCTGGATCGGCCGCGACATCGGCGAGGCGATGGGCGGCCCGCATCTGGGCCTTGCAGTGACCGACGACGCCATAGGCACGATCGCCCGGGCCCGGGCCGTGATCGACTTCACCACGCCCGAGGCGACGGTCGCCACCGCCACGCTGACCGCCCAGGCGCGCGCCGTGCATGTGATCGGCACCACCGGATTCGGCCCCGAGCATCTGCACAAGATCAAGGCCGCCGCCCGCCATGCCGTGATCGTGCGCGCCGGCAACATGAGCCTCGGCGTGAACCTGCTGGTGCAACTGACCCGCAAGGTCGCCGCCGCGCTGGATGCCGATTTCGACATCGAGGTGGTCGAGGCGCATCACCGCCACAAGGTCGACGCCCCCTCGGGCACCGCACTCATGCTGGGGCAGGCCGCGGCCGAGGGGCGCGGCGTCGCGCTGTCCGAAGTCTCCGAACGCGGCCGCGACGGCATCACCGGCGAACGCGGTCGCGGCGCCATCGGCTTTTCCGCGATCCGGGGGGGCGACATCGTGGGCGAACATGACGTGATCTTCGCCGGGATGGGCGAACGGATCGTGCTGCGCCATGTCGCGACGGATCGCGCGATCTTCGCCCGCGGCGCGCTGCGCGCCGCGCTGTGGGGGCAGGACCGCAAGCCCGGCGAATACGACATGCTGGACGTGCTGGGGCTTTAGACGGCACGTCCCGGGGGCCGGCCCACCGTTGACAGCGGCGCGCAAAAGGGTCTTTCTGAACGCATGTTCATTTCCAGAAGGCGGAACCCGGGGAGGGGGGAATGCTCGGCAGGAACAGCGACAGGCCCGGCCTGGCCGAACGGGGCCGTGCAGGGGGGCGGACATGCTGATCCGCGCAATCGACGGGCTGAACGAACTCGTGGGCCGCACGGTCGCGGTGCTCGCGCTCGGGCTCGCCGCCGTCATCATCTACGACGTCTTCATGCGCTACGCGCTGAACAGCCCGACGCGCTGGGCCTTCGACGTCTCCAGGCAGATGTTCGGCTTCTACTTCATCCTGCTGGGCGGCTATGCGCTGCGCCATCAGAGCCATGTGCGCGTGGACCTCCTGACCGAACACATGCGCCCCGGCACACGGCGCTGAATCGATATCGCGGGCTACCTGATCTTCTTCTTCCCCTTCGCCTGGATCTTCTTCCGGCGCAGCTGGGATTTCGCTGCCCGGTCCTGGGCGCAGGGCGAAACCACCTATGGCGCGGTGCAACTGCCGGTATACCCGCTCAAGGCGGCGATGTGCGTGGCGGCGGGCCTGCTGCTGCAAGGCATCTGCGAAGTGCTGAAACTGCTGTTCAACCGCACGGAATCGCCCCATGGGACCTGAGCTGATCGCCCTCTTGATGTTCGGCCTGCTGCTGCTGGGCCTGTTCATGGGGCACCCGCTGGCCTTCGTGCTGGGCGGTGCGGCGGTGATCGGGGCCTTTGCCGCGGGCAAGCCGATGGTGCTGGGGATCGTGGTCAACCGCGTCTTCGGCGACGTGCTGGACAATTACACGCTGATCGCCATTCCGCTGTTCATCCTGATGGCGCGGTTCCTGTCGGATTCAGGCGTCACCGACAAGATGTTCG
>NZ_DSDD01000094.1:0-13193 GCF_011048875.1 Rhodovulum sp. | reverse complement strand
GCGCCGCCCCGAGATGCGCTGACAGCCTCTGCAGCGCCATCGCTTCCGCACTGACTGCCTTCAACCCGAAGGAATGCGCCCGCTATCTCCGGCACGCAGGATATGCTTCAACTTGATCGGAAACAACTCTAGCCGCCTCCTCCTTCTTCTGGCCCGAAATATCCCGGGGGAGACGCCCGGAACGGGCGACGGGGGCAGCGCCCCCCCCGCGGCCGGCGGCCGCGCCATGCCCAACCCCGGACAAGCGGGGCGAAAGCCCCGCGCGGGCCGGGGGCGGGAGCACCCCCTTGCCCGGCGCGCGTCCTTCCGCCAAGAAAGGCCATGGCCAAAGCCGCTCCCAGCTACACCTGCAACGCCTGCGGCGCGTCCCACCAGAAATGGGCGGGCCGTTGCGATGCCTGCGGCGCCTGGAACACCATCGCCGAAGAGGCGCCGCTTTCTGCCGGTCCCGCCGCGAAATCCCTTGGTGCCGCTCGTGGTCGGGCCCTGCCACTCTCCGACCTCGCCGCGACCGAGCCCGAGCCGCCCCGCGCCGCCTCCGGCATGGCCGAGTTCGACCGGGTGCTGGGCGGCGGGCTGGTGCCCGGTTCGGCCATCCTCGTCGGCGGCGATCCCGGCATCGGCAAGTCCACCCTGCTTTTGCAGGCTACCGCAAGCTTCGCCCGCAGCGGGCTCAAATGCCTCTACATTTCGGGCGAGGAGGCGGGCGCCCAGATCCGCATGCGCGCGCGCCGCCTGGGTCTTGCCGATGCACCGGTCAAACTCGCCACCGACACAAACCTGCGCGACATACTGACCACGCTGGATGCCGAACGGCCGGGTCTTGCCATCATCGATTCGATCCAGACCATGTGGGCCGACATGGTCGACAGCGCGTCCGGCTCCGTCGCCCAGGTCCGCGCCGCCGCCCATGAACTGACCGCCTTCGCGAAACGCCGCGGCTCGGCCGTCATCCTTGTCGGCCATGTCACCAAGGATGGCCAGATCGCGGGCCCGCGCGTGGTCGAGCACATGGTCGACACCGTGCTGTATTTCGAGGGCGAGCGCGGGCATCAGTTCCGCATCCTGCGCGCGGTCAAGAACCGCTTCGGACCGGCCGACGAGATCGGCGTGTTCGAGATGACCGGAACGGGTCTGGCCGAGGTGCAGAACCCATCCGCCCTGTTCCTGTCGGGGCGCGGCACGCCTGCGCCGGGGGCGGCCGTCTTTGCCGGCATCGAGGGCACGCGGCCGGTGCTGACCGAGATCCAGGCGCTTGTCGCACCCTCGCCGCTGGGCACGCCCCGGCGCACGGTGGTCGGGCTGGATGCCGGGCGGCTGGCGACCACGCTTGCCGTGCTCGAGGCGCGCTGCGGCATCCCCTTTACCGGGCTCGACGTGTTCCTGAACGTCGCGGGTGGGCTTCGGGTCAGCGAACCCGCGGCCGATCTGGCGGTGGCCGCGGCGCTGATCAGCGCGCGCGAAGATGTCGCGCTGCCTGCAGATTGCGTCGTCTTCGGGGAAATATCGCTCTCCGGCGCGCTCCGGCCGGTAGGACAGACGGAAAACAGGTTGAAAGAGGCGCAGAAACTTGGTTTTTCCACAGCCATCGCGCCCGCGGACAGCAAGCCGGGCGCCCCGACGGGACTGAGCCTGCGGCGCATGCCGGACCTGGCCGCCTTCGTCGGGGAAATGTTCGGCGCCGGCTGAGGCCGAGGAGGGATTGCCATGGAAGGGTTTACCGCAGTCGACGGGGTTGTTGCCGTCGTCATCCTGCTTTCGGCGATCCTCGCCTATTCGCGCGGATTCGTGCGCGAGGCGATGGCGATCGCAGGCTGGATCCTGGCCGCGGTCGTGGCCTTCATCTTCGCGCCCTCGGTCGAGCCGCTGGTCTCCGAGGTGCCTTTCCTCGGCACGCTGGTCGGAAATTCCTGCGAACTGGGGATGCTCGCGGCCTTCGCGGGCGTGTTCATGGTGGCGCTTGTGGCGGTCTCGCTGTTCACGCCGCTTCTGTCCTCGATGATCCAGGGCTCTGTGCTGGGCGGGCTCGACCAGGGGTTGGGCTTCCTGTTCGGCGTGGCGCGCGGGGTCCTCTTGGTGGCGGTGGCGCTTTTCGTCTACGGCATGGTGGTCACCACCGCCGAGTACCCGATGGTGGACAATTCGCGCTCGGCCGACATCTTCAGCGCGTTGACCCGTCAGATCGCCGAAGCCGATCCCGACCAGGCGCTGGGCTGGCTGACCCGCCAATACGAGACCTTGATGGGCGCCTGCGACCGTCCGGCGGCACCGGCACCCGCTGGCACGCCCCTGCCCCCCGCCGATGCCCAGTGAAAGCCTGCGCGCGCGCCAGTGTGATCCTTTCGTGACAGCGCGCGCCCAAGCGCGTAGAGAGGGGCCAGTCCCCGCCAGTTGGATTCGGAGCCTCGACGCCCATGCGCCCGATGACCCCGCATGTTTCGCCCGAGCGCGACATGCCCCCCGCCCATCCCTTCGATGACGACAAGCTGCACGAGGAATGCGGCGTCTATGGCGTGATCGGCCTGACGAACGCGGCGAATTTCGTCGCGCTGGGCCTGCACGCGCTGCAACATCGCGGCCAGGAGGCGGGCGGCATCGTCAGCCATGACAGCCGGACCGGGTTCCACTCAGCCCACCGCTTCGGCTATGTGCGGGACAATTTCACCAAGGCCAGCCTGATGGAGACGCTGCCGGGCATGCTGGCCATCGGGCATGTGCGCTACTCCACCGCCGGCTCCAAGGGCCAGACCGCGATCCGGGACGTGCAGCCCTTCTTCGGCGAATTCGCGATGGGCGGTGCGGCCATCGCCCATAACGGCAACATCACCAATGCCGAGGCGCTGCGGCGCGAGCTGATCGACCACGGCTCGATCTTCCAGAGCTCGTCGGACAGCGAATGCATCATCCACCTGATGGCGCGCTCGCTGCAAAAGACCATTCCCGAACGGATGAAGGACGCGCTGCGCCGGGTCGAGGGTGCGTTCTCGGTGGTCGCGATGACGCGCACGAAGCTGATCGGCGTGCGCGATCCGCTGGGCGTGCGCCCGCTGGTGCTGGGCCGGTTCGGCGATGGCTGGGTGCTGTCGTCGGAAACCTGCGCGCTCGACATCATCGGCGCGGAACTGGTGCGCGAGATCGAGCCGGGCGAAATGGTGCAGATCTCGTCCGAGAAGGGCGTGGAAAGCTTCCGGCCCTTCGAGCCGCGACCCTCGCGCTTCTGCATCTTCGAGCAGGTCTATTTCTCACGCCCCGACTCCATCCTGGGCGGCCGCTCGGTCTACGAAACGCGCCACCAGATCGGCGTGGAACTGGCACGCGAAGCACCGGTCGAGGCCGATCTGGTCTGCCCCGTGCCCGATTCCGGCACGCCCGCGGCGATCGGCTTTGCCCATGAAAGCGGCATTCCCTTCGGCATGGGGATCATCCGCAACCAGTATGTCGGCCGCACCTTCATCGAGCCGACCGAACAGATCCGCAACATGGGCGTGCGGCTGAAACTGAACGTCAACCGCGCCCTGATCGCGGGCAAGCGCGTGGTGCTGGTGGATGACAGCGTGGTACGCGGCACGACCAGCCGCAAGATCAAGGAAATGATTCTGGATGCAGGCGCCGGGGAGGTGCATTTCCGCATCGCCTCGCCGCCCACCGCCTGGCCCTGCTTTTACGGCGTCGACACGCCCGAGCGCGAGAAGCTGCTGGCCAGCCGCATGACCGAGGACGAGATGCGCGACTATCTGGGCGTCGACTCGCTGCGCTTCATCTCGCTGGACGGGCTCTACCGCGCGGTGGGCGAAGCGCAGGACCGGAACGCGGCCTGCCCGCAATATTGCGATGCCTGCTTCTCGGGCGATTACCCGGTTGCGCCCTCCGACATGATCGAGAAAGGCTTTCAGACCAAGGCGGCAGAATAGGGCTGCGCGCGGATGTCGCCCTTTGCCGACCCCATCTTGACCCCTCCGCGCAGCTGACCGAAAGACCCAGCATGACAGACCAGAAAATCGCCCTTGTAACAGGCGCCTCCCGCGGCTTCGGCGCGGCGGTGGCCGAGGAACTGGCCCGGCGGGGCTATCACGTCGTTGCCGTGGCGCGCACCAGCGGCGCGCTCGAGGAGCTGGACGATCGCATCCAGGCCGCGGGCGGGCATGCGACGCTTGCCCCCATGGACATCACCGTTGACGATGCCATGCGCACCCTTTGCCGCGGCATCTATGATCGCTGGGGCCATGTCGATCTGTGGGTGCATTCCGCGATCCAGACCCTGCCCTTCAGCCCGGCCGAACAGATCGACCTGAAATTCTGGACCAAGGCCGTCGCCGCGAATGTCGAGGCGCTGGGCGTGTTGGCGAATTTCATCTCGCCGCTGCTGCGCGCAGCCCCCGGGGGCGGCCATGCCGTTCTGGTGGACGATCTGGCCGAAGGCCCGTTCCTGGGCGCCTATGCCGCCTGCAAGGCCGCGCAACGCGCGATCTTCGCGGCCTGGGCGGCCGAACAGGCGCGCTTGCAGGACGTGCATGTTCACCGCTTCGTGCCCGCGCCGATGCCCACCAACCACCGCAACCGCCTTTTCCCGGGCGAAGACATCTCGGGCCTCGCCCAGCCGAGGGACGAGGCGGCCCGGATGGTGACGGAACTGGGGCTGGGCTGACAAGGGCGCTTCAGCGCGGCTCCGTGTCAGATTGGTGCCCGAACGACCCGCGCGCAGACGCGCGCGGGTCCGATCATTGCGACCTCTTGCCGGGTCAGGCCCGGTGGCGGTGGCGCCGCATGACGCCCAGCGCGCCGAGACCCATCAGCATCAGCCACGCGCCCGCGGGAAGCGGTATCACGCCCGGACCCGTCGTCCCGAGCGAGCCACCCTGAATGAAGATCGCCGAGTCAAAGCTTCCGTCGCCCGCATCCGCGATCTTGAACGAGATCGTGTTCTCCACGCCCTTGAGGATTGCACCCTGCGCCGTGAAGACGCAGGTGAACCCGTCATATTCGATATCGAACGGCGTCAACGTGTCCGAGGGATCGTTGTCCTTGTAGAAGGAGGAATTCGATCCGTTGTTGACGTTGTTGATCGAAACGGGCGTCGTGGTGCCGGGGATGAACGCCAGGTTCGTGCCGTTCAGGAACAGCCCGAACACGTCGTTATATTCGAAGCCCACATACTCGTTGTATTCCTCGGACGCGAAGACGTAGTTGAAGAACAACGTGTCGCCGTCGCTGGTGAACTTGATGGTCAGGACCGTGGCGTCGTATGTCGAGTAGCCTGGAATAAGTGCATCCAGATCGCTGTCACCGCCGAGACCGAAATTGGTGGAAGTCCCGTCGGAGTTGTTCGGCCCGACCGCGTTCTGAACGTTGCCGGTCGACAGGATTACGCCCTGGTCGATGCCGATGCCCGTCGCCCCGAAGCCCGTGAACGTCCCGGCGGCGGTAGCGCCCGCAGAGCCAGACCCGTTACCGCCTGTCAGTTGCGCGCTCGTCACCGTGATGCCCTAGCCCAGCAGGGCATTGGCCAGAACCGTGGCGTCCGTCGACACCGTTACCGTTGCCGCGTAGCCCCCCCCGGACGCCAACGCCATCGTTCCCGCAATCGCGGTCGTTTTCAGAAATCGCATGTCTTTCCCCTTCGGAATTCAACTGAACCCGGGCGCTCCAGCGCCCCCCCCTCGGAACCGGGACGGCCCGACCCTGCGCCATCAATTTCTGGCACACAGCACAGAAAACGTCCCACCCCATTCGTTAACCTATCCTAGACCGCGCGTTTTCCCAAAAGGTTTTCCGAACCCGCATTCCCGGTCGCTACAGAGCCCACGGAACCCGCTTGCCCTGTCCCGACCTCTCTCATAGGAAGGTCGGGATCCAGAGGGTGGAGCATGCGCATTCTCATCACCAATGACGACGGCATCAACGCCCCGGGACTGAAGGTGCTCGAGGCCATCGCCGACGAGATCGCGGGTCCGGGCGGCGAGGTCTGGGCGGTCGCCCCCGCCTTCGAGCAATCGGGCGTGGCGCACAAGATCTCCTACACCCATCCGATGATGATCGCCGAGCTTGGACCCCGCCGCTTTGCCGCCGAAGGCTCGCCCGCCGATTGCGTGCTCGCCGGCATCTACGACGTGATGACCGATGCCCGGCCCGACCTTGTGCTTTCGGGCGTCAACCGGGGCAACAACGCGGCCGAGAACGTGCTCTACTCGGGAACTATCGGCGGCGCGATGGAGGCCGCGTTGCAGGGGCTGCCCGCGATCGCGCTGTCGCAATATCTGGGCCCGCTCAATTTCGACGAGGCGTTGCAATTCGACGCCGCCGCGGCCCATGGCGCGGCGACGGTGCGCGCACTGCTGGACCAGGGCCACTGGGACAGCGCCGATTACCGGCTGTTCTATAACGTGAACTTCCCGCCGCTTCCGGCCGAAAGGGTCAGGGGGCTGCGTGTCGGGCCGCAGGGCTACCGGCGCGATGCCTCCTTCGGGGTGGAACCGCACCGCTCGCCCTCGGGACGCAAGTTCCTGTGGATCAAGGGCGGCCCGCAGCACCTGCCGACCGCGCCGG
Organism: Rhodovulum sp.; assembly: GCF_011048875.1. Taxonomy (NCBI): domain Bacteria; kingdom Pseudomonadati; phylum Pseudomonadota; class Alphaproteobacteria; order Rhodobacterales; family Paracoccaceae; genus Rhodovulum; species Rhodovulum sp. The sequence continues at coordinate 6,650 of NZ_DSDD01000094.1, read as the reverse complement.
GCTCGGACGCGGCGCTCAACCTCGACGGCTACATCGCGGTCACGCCGATGCGCGCCGACCTGACCGCCCATGACGCCATCGACGCGCTGAAGGCCAGGCTGGAATGACCGGCGAGGACAGTTCCGAACGCAAGATGCAGTTCCTCTACACGCTGCGCTCCAAGGGGGTCACGGATGCCCGCGTTCTGGACGCGATGGAACGCATCGACCGCGGCGTGTTCATCAGGGGCCATTTCGCCCCGCGCGCCTATGAAGACATGCCGCTGCCCATCGCCTGCGGACAGACCATCAGCCAGCCCTCGGTGGTGGCCCTGATGACCCAGGCCTTGAACGTCCAGCCGCGCGACAAGGTGCTCGAAGTGGGCACGGGGTCGGGCTATCAGGCCGCGATCCTCTCGCGGCTTGCCCGCCGGGTCTACACGGTCGAACGCCATCGCCGCCTTGTCAACGAGGCGCAGAAGCGGTTCGAGGCGCTGGGGCTGACCAATGTCACCGCGCTGGCCGCCGACGGGTCGTTCGGGTTGCCCGAACAGGCGCCCTTCGACCGCATCCTTGTGACCGCGGCGGCCGAGGATCCGCCCGGGCCGCTCTTGGCGCAATTGCGCGTTGGCGGTATCATGATCGTGCCCGTCGGGCAGTCTGACACGGTGCAGCGGCTGATCAAGGTGACCCGCGGCGAGACCGGCTTCGATTACGACGAGCTTCGCGAGGTGCGTTTCGTGCCGCTGGTCGAGGGGCTCGGCAACGACTAGGAACAGCCAGAGGGTCCGGGCAAACGGGCCCCGCATCAGCGAGGATCGAGCGATGTCCATCTCCGACCATGCCGCCCGCTTGCCGGCCCGTGTTCTTGCCCTGGGGCTCGGGGCCGGGGTGCTGGCTGGCTGCGAAAGCGGCTGGGATTACGATTTCCGCAACACGGGCGGCAGCGAAGGCCAGGCCGTCAGGGTCGAAAGCGGCCCGCGCCCCGACCCCGATGCCCGTGGCGTGATCTCCTACACCAATTACCAGGTGGCGGTGGCCCGGCGCGGCGACAGCCTGGGCGACGTGGCAAATCGCGTGGGCCTGCCGGCCGAGGAACTGGCGCGCTATAACGGCATACCGCGCGATGCCCGTCTGCGCGAAGGCGAGATCGTCGCCCTGCCCCGCCGTGTGCCGGTTGGCGGCACCGCCTATGGCGGGTCGCGCAGCGATGACCGGATCGACATCACCAATATCGCGGGCGATGCGATCCAGCGCGCCGAACCCACCGCGGGCGCCGTCATCCCCGCCCGGGGGCCGGAACCCCTGCGGCACAGGGTCGAGCGCGGCGAGACAACCTATTCCATCGCGCGTCGCTACAATGTCACGCCCCGCGCCTTGGCCGACTGGAACGGTCTCGGCCCTGACATGGCGGTGCGCGAGGGGCAATTCCTGCTGATCCCGACACCCGCACGCGAGGTCGCCGCCGCGGATGCAGACGGAAAGCACAGCCCGGGCCCGGTTCGCAATGCCGGTGCAGGGCAGCATCATCCGCGGCTATCAGAAAGGCAAGAATGACGGGATCGACATCTCGGCCCGCGCGGGCAGCCCGGTCAAGGCGGCAGCCGACGGCACCGTCGCCGCGATCACCCGCGACACCGAACAGGTGCCGATCCTCGTGGTGCGCCACCCCGACAACATGCTGTCGGTCTATGCCAATATCGACGGTATCGCGGTCGAGAAGGGCGCCAGCGTCAAGCGCGGCCAGACCCTCGCCCAGGTGCGCGCAGGCAACCCGGCCTTTCTGCATTTCGAGATCCGCAAGGGCTTCGAAAGCGTCGATCCGATGCCCTATCTGACACCGTGATCCCTGAGCAAGTCGGGTATCCGGAACGGAAGGAAGGCGCAGGCGCGCTCAGATCCGGACGCCTCGGCGTGCGGCGAGATCGGTAAAGAACTGCCAGGCCACCCGCCCCGAACGCGCCCCGCGCGTGGCCTGCCATTCGATCGCCTCGGCCCGCAGCGTCGCATCGTCGATGGCTATGCCATGGGCGTCGCAATAGCCGCGGATCATCGCGAGATACTCGTCCTGACTGCACGGGTGAAAGCCCAGCCACAGCCCGAAACGGTCGCTGAGCGAGACCTTTTCCTCGACCGCCTCGGAGGGGCTGATCGCGGTCGAGCGTTCGTTCTCGATCATGTCGCGCGGCATCAGGTGGCGCCGGTTCGAGGTAGCGTAGAACACCACATTCCCGGGCCGCCCCTCGATCCCGCCATCCAGCACCGCCTTGAGCGACTTGTAATGCTGGTCGTCATGGGAAAAGGACAGGTCGTCGCAGAACAGGATGAACCGCTGATCGGGAGCCGCGCGCAGCAGCGTCAAGAGCCGCCCGATCGTGGGCAGGTCCTCGCGCTGGACCTCGACGATCTTCAGCGCGTGGCCCTCGGCGCGGATCGCGGCGTGGATCGCCTTGACGAGACTCGACTTGCCCATGCCGCGCGCCCCCCACAGAAGCGCGTTGTTCGCGGGCAGTCCCTGCGCGAAATGGCGGGTATTCTCCAGCAGCGTGTCGCGGGCGCGGTCGATCCCCTGCAACAGGCCCAGGTCCACCCGGTTCACCTCGGCCACCGGGGCCAGACGGTCGGGCGCGACATGCCACAAGAAGGCATCGGCGCCTGCGAAATCGGGGGCCTCGGCGGGGGCGGGGCTCATCCGTTCCAGCGCCTCGGCAATCCGTCTGAGCGCATCCACCCCGGTCACGGGCGCGCGTCCCCGCCTTGGTCGAACTCCTTCATCAGCGGGTCATCGTCCGGGTCATCCTCGAACCAAAGCCCCTGTTCGCGCAGCTCCTTCTCGCGCTTCTTCTCGACGCGGCGGACCAGAAGGATCGAGAACTCGTAAAGCCCGTAGACCACCACGAACAAGATGATCTGGGTGATGACATCAGGCGGCGTGACAAGGGCTGCCAGCACCAGGATGCCGACCACCGCATATTTGCGCATCCTCCCCAGACCCGCCGCCGAGACAAGCCCCGCCTTGCCCATGAGCGTCAGCAGCACCGGCAACTGGAAACACAGCCCGAAGGCCAGCACGAACTTGATCGTCAGCGACAGGTATTCCTGCACCGAGCCGTGAAAGGTCACACCCGCAGTCTGCGACACGACCTCGCCGCCCTCAACCGGGATCGCACCGACCTGCTGGAAGCCGAGGAAGAAGTCGAAGGCCAGCGGCGTGACAACGTAATAGGCAAAGGACGCGCCGAGGAAGAACATGAAAGGCGAGGCAATCAGGAAGGGCAGGAAGGCGCGCTTTTCCGAGCGGTAAAGCCCCGGCGCCACAAAGCGCCACATCTGGTAGGCGATCAGCGGAAAGGCCAGAGCAAGCCCGCCCACCAGCGAAATCTGGATCGCGACGAAGAAGCCTTCCTGCAGCTTGATGAGGTACAGCCCGCAATCCTGCCCGCGCGAGGCCAGCGCCGAACAGATCGGCTGGGTCAGGAAGTTGAAGATCGGCTGCCACAAGAAGAAACAGGCCACCATGGCGGTGACGAAGCCCGAGACCGAATAGATCAGCCGCGTGCGCAGTTCCGCCAGATGCTCGATCAGCGGGGCAGAGCTGTCATCGATCTCTTCGCTCTTCATGCGTCGCTCTTGGTCTCGGGGGCGGCTGCGGAGGGAGTTGCACCCGGGGGTGTCGCGGTGCCGGACGTTACCGTGCCGGGGGACCGCTTGGTCTCCCACTTCTCGAATGCCTCGGCCGCCTCGTTCAGCGTGTCGAGACCCATCGTGCGCGGATTGGCGATTTCCTTCAGCTCCTTGACCGTGTCCTTCATGCCGGCCGCGTCGGCGGCATCGTCCATGGCGCGCTGGAACTCGCGCGCCATGTTGCGCGCCTTGGCGGTGAAGCGGCCAAGCGTGCGGAACATGCCCGGCAGGTCCTTGGGGCCCACCACGATCAGCGCCACGATGCCGATAAGCAGAAGTTCGGTCCAGCCGAGGTCGAACATGGGGCTATGCGCGGGACAGGCGGATCAGGCCTTGTCCTTCTCCTGTTCGGGGGTGACGTCGCGCGCGGCCTCGAGGCTTTGCTTGGCCTCTTCCGTCTCTTCCTTGACGCCCTTCTTGAAGGCGGCGATGCCCTTGCCGACCTCGCCCATCAGCGACGAGATCTTGCCGCGGCCGAAAAGCACCAGGACCACGACGGCGATCAGCAGCAGGCCGGGAAGACCGATATTGTTCAGCATGGGTTACTCCCTCCGGGCGGGCATGTCCCGCCCCGCATGGAAATCTGTCTGTCACATCTATTGAGTCTGACGACCAGATCAAAGACCCATTCCATCGCATTCCCGCAATTATTTGCCTGTTCCCGCCACCCGCGGCGCGCCCGCATCGCGCCAGTCGACACGTTCATGGCCCGGCGCGGGGAAGACGAAACAGCGGTCGCGACGGATCATCAGCCACATGGGCGTGCCAAGCCGGGGCAGGAATACCGCGGGCACGGTCGCCTTCAGACTCGTCGCGTCGTAATCCATCCGGAACTCCACCAGGCTTTCCGAACCCATGAAGCGCGCGCGTTCCACCACGGCGCGCGCCGCCACGCCGGTTTCGGGCGTCGGGTTCGGGCCGCGGCCGTTGCGGTCGAAGTCGATGCGGATATGCTGGGGGCGGATGATGTTGTCCACCTCGGAGCCATCGGGCATGGCGGGCGTCAGGAACTGACCAAAGGCGGTTTCCGTCAGAAGGTTCTTGACCTTGCCCCGGATCACGTTGATATCGCTGAAGAAAGCCGCCGCAGCCCGGTCTACCGGCGCGTTGTAGATGTTGTAGGGCGCGCCCTGCTGGACGATCTTGCCGTGCCGCATCAGCGCGATCTCGTCGGCCATGCGCATCGCCTCGTCGGGCTCGTGCGTGACCAGCAGAACGGCGGCGCCCTCTTCCTTCAGAACGCTCAGCGTGTCGTCGCGGATCTCGTCCCGCAGGCGGTTGTCCAGCCCCGAGAACGGCTCGTCCATCAGCATGATCTTGGGCCGCGGCGCAAGCGCGCGCACCAGCGCCACGCGCTGCTGTTCACCGCCCGACAACTGGTGCGGGTAGTCGTCGATATGGCCCAGCAGGTCCACCCGTTCCAGCAACTGCTCGACCCTGCGGCGTTTCTCGGCGCGGCTGCCGCTGAGCCCGAAGGCGACGTTCTCGGCCACGCTCAGATGCGGGAACAGCGCGAAATCCTGGAACATCAGCCCGACAGAGCGGCGTTCAGGCGGCACGCGGAACACCGTGTCGCAGACCAGGTTGCCGTCGATGAAGATCTTGCCGCTGTCCTGCATGTCCACACCCGCGATCACCCGCAGCGTCGTGGACTTGCCGCAGCCCGAAGGCCCCAGAAGACAGGTCACCTGCCCCGGCATGACCTTGAGCGACACGTCATCGACCACCGTCTTCCCTCCAAAGACGCGGGTGATGTTCCGGATTTCCAGCCGGGGGGTTAGGGAACTCAAGACCTGCCTCGCACGCGTTTTCCGATAGAAACTATCGGGATTCCGGGGCAGATATCAATGCGCACCGCCCCCCGCAAGGCCGGGGGACGGCACTTTGCCCATAAGATGGGCAGATGCGGTCAGTATCGGCCAGGCCCGGACCGCTCAGCCCCGGCAATAGGGCTGCGCCCGCGTCCAGGCGGCAATCTCCTCGCGCTTGGTAGACACGCTCATCGGCCCCCAGTCGGCGGCGACACCACCACGCCCTGCCGCCACGACGCCATCGCGCGGCACGGTCCGCGCAGCGATGCGGATCGCACAGCTTATATTCGCCGCGCCGTCCTTCAGCGCCTCGCCACTGGTCGCCGAGCAGCCGTGCTGGCGCGCGGTCGCCGGTGAGATCTGAAGCAGCCCGAACCAGCGCCCGCCGCCGCCCACGGCCTGCGGGTTCCAGGTGCTTTCATGCTTGGCCAGCGCCGAGAACAGCCCGGCCCAGAAGGCCTGACGCTGCGCCGTGCCCGCGGTTGCATAGGCCGGGCACCATTGCCCGATATCGGCCGGAACGGTCTGAACCAGCGTCGCGCCATGGCTCGACAGTGCCTTCAGGCTTGCCTCTGTCCAGATCGGCGCCTCGGGACGGTGATCCCAGCCCATCCGCGGCAGATCCCCGGGCTTGAAGGCGGCACGGCTCGCGCCATCGCTGGTCGTCACGCATCCCGTGACCGCCATGGCGAGACAAAGGGCAAGCGGCGGAAATCGCATCGACTGACCATGATGTTGCACCGGGCGCAAGCTGCCCGGCGCGTGAGTTCTGACCGCCCGGCGCCCACCGGGCAAGCCTGTCCTTCGGGCATGCGCGACGCACCGCCGATCCTGCCCTTCCCGATCGGCGATCCTCCGCCGCCCCGTCCCCCTTGCCCGCGCCTTTGCCCTGCCTTAGACAGACCCCGCTGAGAAAGGACCGCCCCGATGCTCGACCTTGCCTATCAAGCCCCCAAACCCAAGGTGATCTCCGGCGCCAAGGCCGATTGGGAACTGGTGATCGGGCTGGAGGTCCATGCCCAGGTGGCCTCGAATGCCAAGCTGTTCTCGGGCGCCTCGACCGCGTTTGGCGCCGAGCCCAACGCCAATGTCGCCTTCGTCGATGCCGCGATGCCCGGCATGCTGCCTGTCATCAACGAGTTCTGCGTGGCCCAGGCGGTGCGCACCGGGCTTGGGC
>NZ_DSDD01000021.1:0-13293 GCF_011048875.1 Rhodovulum sp. | reverse complement strand
TGCCGCCCTTGTTGCGCTCGTCCATGCCGGCGCGCTCGATCTTGCGCAGCACGCCATGCATCGCCATCACGCCCTCGAACAGGCCGCGCGCCGGGTCGTCGCCCGCCTCGTCCCGCATCCGGGTGATGACGTTCAGATCCATCCCGCCCGCGAAATCCTTCTTGGCGCTGGTGATGACCACGCCCTTTACCGCAGGGTCGGCGAGGGCGGCGTCGATATGGGCGTCAAGCTCGTGGAACCCGGCCAGGCTCATCACATTCATGCTGCGCCCCGGCACGTCCCATGTGATGCTGGCCACGCCCTGGGCGTCCACCGCGTAGTGAAACTCAGCCATTCCAGCCTCCTTCAGACCCGTTCGATGATCGTTGCGGCACCCATTCCGCTGGCAACGCAAAGCGTGGCAAGCCCGGTCGCCTTGTCGCTGCGCTCCAGCTCGTCGAGCAGCGTTCCCAGGATGATCGCCCCGGTCGCCCCCAGCGGATGGCCCATCGCGATCGCCCCGCCGCAGGGATTGACCCGCTCGGGATCGACCTCGAAAGCCTGGATGAAGCGCAGGACGACAGCGGCGAACGCCTCGTTCACCTCGAACAGGTCGATATCGGAAACCTGCATCTTCGCATCGGCCAGGATCTTCTCGGTCACGGGCACGGGGCCGGTCAGCATGATCGTTGGATCGGTGCCGATCTTGGCCGTCGCGCGGATTCTTGCCCTTGGTTTCAAGCCATGCGCCTGCCCGAACGCGGCGCTGCCGATCAACAAGCCCGCGGCGCCATCGACGATACCCGAGGAATTGCCCGCATGGTGGATATGGTCGATCCGTTCAAGATGCGGGTATTTCATCAGCGCCACCCGGTCGAAGCCGGGCATCATCTCGCCCATCTCCTTGAAGGCAGGTTTCAGCGCGCCCAGCGTCTGCATGTCGGTTTCGGGACGCAGATATTCGTCGCGCGCAAGAATGGTCAGCCCGTTGACGTCCCGCACCGGGATCACCGAGCGGTCGAACCGCCCCTCGGCCCAGGACCGCGCGGCGCGGCGCTGGCTTTCCACGGCCAGCGCATCGGCCTGGTCGCGGGTGAAACCGTGTTGGGTGGCGATGATGTCGGCCGAAATGCCCTGCGGCACGAAATGGACCTTCATCGCGAGGCTTGGATCGACTGCAATCGCTGCCCCGTCGCTGCCCATCGCGACGCGGCCCATCATCTCGACCCCGCCCGCGATATAGCCTGCGCCCGCACCCGCCCGCACCTGATTGGCCGCCAGGTTCACCGCCTCCAGCCCGCTCGCGCAGAAGCGGTTGATCGACAGGCCCGGAATGCGCTCGTCCAGCCGCGAGGCCAGCACCGCGCTGCGCGCAAGGCAGCCGCCCTGTTCGCCGACCTGCGTGGCGTTGCCCCAGATCACATCCTCGATGCCCGCGCCGCCATCCAGCCCGTTGCGCTCGGAAAGCGCATCCAGCACCTGCGCGGACAGGCGAAGCGCGGTGACCTCGTGCAGGCTGCCATCCTTGCGCCCCTTGCCGCGCGGGGTGCGGATCGCATCGTAGATATAGGCGTCGGTCATGTCGGTATCCTCGCGGTCTGGAAGAAACGGTCGGCGTCGCGCCCGGCGGCGGCGTTGCAGGGGTATTTTCGCCAAGAAGAAACAGCCGGTCGCGCCCCGTAACCGGGCGTTAACGTTAATGCGCCAGTCTGCGAGTCGCGGTACAGGCTGGGGAGCCGATGACCGCCCAAGGAGAAGCCCCCCCGCCCGGCGCCTCCACCCCGGTATCGACCGGGGGTGCCGTTCGGGCGGGGGGAAGCCGCCCTGTCTTCTTCTTGGCGAAAATACCCACTGCGCTGCCCGCGCCATCCTGCGCGACGTCCGGGGTTCATCGCTTGCGCTCCTCAAGCTCGGCATTGAACAGCCGCAGCCGGTGGGGCAGCACCTCGGCATCCGTCACGCTGTCGAAATTCTCGAACAGGAAGGACAGCGCCTCGCCCTCGTCGAGGCCGGCATCGTTGGCGAAGCGGCGCAGCCGACGATAGGCGTCCTCGGACATGGCAACCTGAAAGCGGCGGGTCAGGCGCAGGCGTCTGGGCATCGCAATCCTCCCTTTCAGGCGGCTAGAAGGCGTCGGGGTCCAGCGCCATCACCGTTGCGGCGCCCGAGGTGATGCGCGCCAGATGCAGTCCCGTCGCGGGCAGGTGGCGGGCCATGTAATAGCGCCCGGTCGTGATCCTGGCCGACAGGAAGGCCGCATCGCCCCTTCCCGACGCCAGCCCAGCGCGCGCGGCGCGCGCGATCCGCGCCCACATCAGGCCCAGGCAGACATGGCCGAAAAGGTGCATGAAATCATAGCTGCCCGCCAGCGCGTCAGCAGGGTTCTTCATCCCCTGTTCGACGAAATAGACCGTCGCCGCCTGAAGATCCTTCGACGCTGCCTTGAGCGGGTCGAGAAAGCCCGCTTTCAGCTCGGCATCGCCCTGGTTCTCGCGGATGAAGCCTGTCACGATCTCGAAGAAATCGCGCATCGCGCGGCCGCCATCCTGCGGCAGCTTGCGGCCCACCAGATCCAGTGACTGGATGCCGTTGGTGCCTTCGTAGATCATGGTGATCCGCGCATCACGCACGAATTGTTCCAGTCCCGCGGCGCGGGTGAACCCGGTGCCGCCCAGCGTCTGCTGCGCCAGAACCGTGGTCTCGAACCCCTTGTCGGTCAGGAAGCCCTTGATGACCGGGGTCAGCAGCGAGATCAGCGCCTCGGCCCTGTCGTCGTGGCCGCGATGCGCCCGGTCGATCAGCTGCGCCCCCCAGAAGGTGAAGGCCCGCGCCCCTTCGACAAGGCTTTTCTGGTGCATCAGGTTGCGGCGCACATCGGGGTGGACCATGATCGGATCGGCCGGTCCGTCCGGGTTGGCAGGAGCCCCCAGCGCGCGGCCCTGAAGCCGTTCCCTGGCCCAGGCCAGCGCGTTCTGATAAGCCACGACGCCTTGCGCATAGCCCTGAAGCCCGACGCCCAGGCGGGCCTCGTTCATCATGGTGAACATCGCCCGCATGCCCTTGTGTTCCTCGCCCACGAGGAAGCCGGTCGCGCCCTCGTAGGTCATCACGCAGGTGGCGTTGGCGTGAATGCCCATCTTGTGTTCCAGCCCGACGCATTCCAGCGCGTTGCGCGCGCCGGTATTGCCCTCGGCGTCGGGCAGGAATTTCGGCACGATGAACAGCGAGATGCCCTTGGTGCCCGCGGGTCCGCCGGGGATTTTCGCCAGCACCAGATGGATGATGTTCTCGGTCAGGTCATGTTCGCCTGCCGAGATCCAGATCTTGGTGCCGGTGATCCGGTAGGTGCCGTCCGCCTGCGGTTCGGCGCGGGTCCTGATCAGGCCCAGATCGGTGCCGCATTGGGGCTCGGTCAGGTTCATCGTGCCCGACCAGATGCCTTCGATCATCTTCGGCAGGTACAGCGCCTTCTGCGCCTCGGAGCCGTGCACATGGATCGCCGACATCGCGCCATGGGTCAGGCCCCAATACATGTTCATCGCCATGTTGGCCGAGACGAACATCTCGCCGACCGCGGTGTTCAGCAGATAGGGCATGCCCTGCCCGCCATAGGCCGGATCGGCATCCAGCCCGATCCAGCCGCCCGCGGCGATCTGGCCATAGGCGTCGCGAAAGCCCGCGGGCGTGCGCACCGCGCCGTTGTCCAGCGTGCAGCCCTCGGCGTCGCCCGTGGCGTTCAGCGGTGCCAGCACCTCTGCCGCGATCCTGCCCGCCTCGTCCAGGACGGCCGCGGTGAAGTCGCGGTCAAGCTCGTCATAGCCGGGGATCCCGGCATTGCCGATGTCCAGAACGTCATGCAGCAGGAACTGCATCTCGTCGGTCGGCGGGGTATAGGTCGGCATCTGTCTCTCCCTTGAACGCCGCCCCTCTGCGGGGCGGACCTGTCCGGTGATGCGCCTAGCGGCGTGCGTCCCTCTCGAACTCGGCCAGCTTTTCTTCGCACAGGGCAAGCTGGTGCTGCAGTTCGGCGATGGCCTCGTCCAGGTCGGCGCGCTGGCGCTTCATGTCGGCCAGCCGTTCGTGCCCGATTGCATAGGCTTCGCGGTGCTGGGCCTCATGGCCCTGCTCCTCGTCGTAAAGCGCCAGAAGCTGGCGGATCTGTTCGAGGCTGAAACCGAAGCGCTTGCCGCGCAGGATCAGGGTCAGCCGGCCGCGGTCGCGGCGGGTATAAAGGCGGCGCTGACCCTCGCGGACCGGGTCCAGCAGATCAATGGATTCGTAGTAACGCAGGGTGCGCGGCGTTACCGAGTAAGCCTCGCACATCTGGCGGATCGAAAGCAGATCGTCGGTCATGTTCCGTCTTCTGATCGTTGGCCCTTCCCTGGTGCCGAGATGGCGGGTGAGGGTCCGGCTGGCAACCCGGATGGACCTTGACGTGCGCGTAACGCTGCGTCACGGCACCCGGTTGACTTCGCTAGCCGTCGTGACCGGACGCGCTGTCCTGGCGCGCGAGAATGGCCGAAACCTCGTCGTGAAGCGCCTGCAGCTCGGCGATCGCCCGCTCCAGATCCTCGCGCTGCGCATTCAGCGCCACAAGTTGGCGGTCGGCCAGTTCGACTGTGCGCTCAAGCTGGGCCCGGCTGCCCTTTTCGTCGTAGATCAGCAGCCATTGGCGGATTTCCTCGAGGCTGAAGCCGAAGCGCCGCCCGCGCAGGATCAGCGTCATCCGCGCTACCTCGCGGGGCGTGTAGAAGCGTGCGCGGCCTTCCTTCTCGGGGCTCAGAAGCTCGATATATTCGTAGTAACGCAGGGTGCGCGGCGTCACGTCGAACTTCGCGCACATCTCCTTTAACGACAGACGGTCGTCGGACATCGGCCCTTCCGCTTTTTCCTGTCCTCGAAAGGACTCCGCGCCCCGCGCGCCAGTCTAGTTCATGAAACCGGGTACGAAAAGGTGGAAGCCATAGGCGACCAGAAGCGCCGGGACCGCGGAATAGGCGGTGGCCAGGATCGCGGCGCGCGGGTTGATCGCGATGGCGGGAAACAGCGCGTCGCCATCGTTCGAGATCGCGTTGCCGATCAGCGCGGCAAAGGGCAGGGCACCGTTGACATAGAGCATGGTCACCAGTACCTGCGGCCCGCATCCCGGCACGAAGCCCACAACCACCGCGATCAGCGGCAACAGCGGCGCGACGGTTTGGAACCAGGCGGCGATGTCCAGCCCGGCGAAACTGGCGGCATAATCATAGGCCAGATAGCCGCCTATCACCCAGACCGAGATGAAGCTGGTCTCCTCGGCCATCCGGGTCAGCGGCGCGTCCTTCGAATTGGTCATCGCGGTGACGGGCGAACTGGCCCAGATGAACAGCCCCAGCGCCGTGCCGGTCAGGGCGATGGCGGTGACGGGCAGACCGAATACCGCTGCAATCTCGATCTGGGCAAGCTGGGCGATGCCCACGGCAAGGCCGGGCAGGGCGGGCAGCAGATAGGCCACATCGCGCGGCCTGAGCCGTCCGATCCGCGGGGCCAGCTCGCAAGAGGCGCCTTGCAGACGGGGCAGGTGGGACCGGTCGAACCGGTCGACGATCCAGCCGGTCAGGATGCCCACGGCCATCGACAGCGGCAGGATCACCGCCGCCGCATCGGGCCGTGTCGCCAGCAGCAGGAAGGCCGCATCGCCCATCGTCGCGGTCAGTGCCGCCACCACCGTGCCCATCCGCGCATTGCCCGAGGTATAGGCCGCCACAACGATCACCGCGCCGCCGCAGCCCGGCGTCGCGCCCAGCAGGGCGGCCAGCGGCACCTGCCAGCCGCGCGCGTTGCGCAGCGCATCGCCCAGGTCGAAGCGGAACAGCCGTTCCGAACCGTAGAACAGCAGGAGCGTTGCCGCCACGAAGACGCTGACCTGCACATAGGCATCGGTCATCAATTCGCGGGTCAGCCGCCCCAGCTCGCCCGGTGCCATCGCCAGCGCCAGAAGCACCAGCGCCACCCCCAGCCGCCGGGGGCGGAACCCGCCCGGCAACGCCGTGCCGAGCCGCGCAAGCCCCGTTCCGTCCTGGATGGTTCCGGTTGTCATGTCTGCCCTTTGCTGAGAATAATTCGCAATTGCAGAACTTAGCACTTGCGGGGGGCTTGGCAAGGGCCAATAAATCGGCCGGAAAGGGAGAGGCCGATGAACGAGGACAAGGCCCGGATCGCGCGGCAATTCATCGAGATGATCCCCCATTCGCGTGCGCTGAACATGCGCGTGGATGAAATCGGCGACGGCGTGGCCGAGATCTCGATGCCCTATGACCCCCGCCTGATCGGCGATCCGCAAAGCGGCGTGATCCATGGCGGCGCGGTCTCGGCGCTGCTGGACACCTGCGGCGGCGCCGCGGTGATGAGCCACAAGGACGCCGCCCCCGCGGGCACCGCCACCATAGACCTGCGCATCGACTACATGCGCGCCGCCGCCCCCGGCCAGCGGATCACCGCGCGGGCCGAATGCTACCATGTCACCCGCTCGGTCGCTTTCGTGCGCGCCATCGCTACCGACGAGGACCGCGAGAACCCGGTCGCCACCGCCGCGGGCGCCTTCACCGTCGAACACGGGGGCACGCCATGAGGCGCAAGGCCCCCGAACCCGTCCAGGTCATCAAGCAGCGGCGCGACGCGGCGCTGTCGGCGCTGGTCCATGGCGTGCCCTATGTCAACTTCCTCGGCATCGAGTTCGAGCGCCGCGGCGACGAGTTGACCGCGCTTCTGCGCTTCGACGACAATCTGATCGGCAACCCGATGCTGCCCGCCCTGCATGGCGGCGTGACCGCGGCCTTCCTGGAAGTGACCGCCATCATCGGGCTGAGCTGGGCGATCATCTGGGAGGACATGGAATCGGGCACGCTCGATCCCCTTGCGCTGACGCCCGAAACCCTGCCGCGGCTGCCCAAGACCATCGACTTCACCGTGGATTACCTGCGCACCGGCCTGCCGCGCGACGCCTATGCGCGCGCCCGCGTCAACCGCTCGGGCCGGCGCTATGCCTCGGTCCATGTCGAGGCGTGGCAGGACAACCGCGCCCGGCTTTACGCGCAGGCCACCGGCCATTTCCTGATGCCGCCCCGCAATGGCTGACAGCGCCGCCGAGGCCGCGCCTGCGCCGCCCCCGCTGACCCACCGCCGGGTCCTCGCCATCGCCCTGCCCATCGTACTGTCGAACGCCACCGTGCCGATCCTGGGCGCGGTCGATACCGGCGTCGTCGGTCAGTTGGGTGAGGCCGCCCCCATCGGCGGGGTCGGTATCGGTGCGATCATCCTGGCCGCGATCTACTGGGTGTTCGGCTTTCTGCGGATGGGCACCACCGGGCTGACCGCCCAGGCCTGGGGCGCGGGCGACCGGGCCGAGGTCGACGCGATGCTGTCGCGCGCGCTGCTGATCGGGGCGGCGGCGGGGCTGGTGCTGATCGCGTTTCAATGGCCCCTGTTCGCCGGGGCGTTCCGGATCGCGCCCGCCAGCGCCGAGGTCGAGACGCTGGCCCGCGACTACATGGCGATCCGCATCTGGTCGGCCCCCGCTGCCATCGGGCTGTTCGGCATCACCGGCTGGCTGATCGCGCAGGGCCGGACGCGGGCGGTGCTGGTGCTGCAATTATGGATGAACTCGGTCAACATCCTCCTCGATTTCTGGTTCGTGCTCGGTCTGGGCTGGGGCGTGCAGGGGGTAGCGGTCGCCACCTTCCTCGCGGAATGGACCGGGGCCGGGCTGGGGCTGTGGCTTTGCCGTGGCGCGTTCCGCAGCGCGGCCTGGCGCGAGAGCGCGCGCGTGTTCGAGCCCGCGCGCCTGCGCCACATGGCCGCCGTCAATACCGACATCCTGATCCGGTCGCTGCTGCTTCAGGCGGTCTTGGTCTCCTTCCTGTTCGTCGCGGCGGGTTTCGGCGATGTGCCGCTCGCGGCGAATCAGGTGCTGCTGCAATTCCTGGAAATCACCGCCTATGCGCTGGACGGTTTCGCCTTTGCGGCCGAGGCGCTGGTGGGCCAGGCGATGGGCGCGCGCGCCCGCGCCACGCTGCGCCGGGCCGCGCTGATGACGAGCCTGTGGGGCGTGGTGACGGTGATCGGGCTGGCGGCCGCCTTCGCGCTGTTCGGCGGGGCGATCATCGACCTGATGACCACATCGGCGGAGGTGCGCGCCGCGGCACGCGACTACCTGCCCTGGATGGTGGCCGCGCCGGTCTTCGGGCTGGCCTCCTACATGCTGGACGGCATCTTCATCGGCGCGACGCGGACGCGCGACATGCGCAATATGATGGCCGTGGCGGCAGCGGTCTATGCCGCCGCGGCGCTGGCGCTGGTCCCGGCCTGCGGCAATCACGGGCTCTGGATGGCGCTGCTGATCTCCTTCGTGGCGCGCGCGGCGACGCTGGGGCTGCGCTACCCGGCGCTGGAGGCCGCGGCGGACCGCCCGGCACGCTAGCGGCCCCCGGGCCGCGGCGGGGGGCTAGAGGATCTCGTCCTCGTCGAACAGCCGCTCGGCCTCCAGCCCCGCATTCCAGGCCCCGATCCGATCGCCCGCGCGCATCTCGGGGGCGATCGCGGCCAGATGAAAGACGGCATTGCCCTCGTTGACCACCGGCAGCACCGCGCGGCCCAGGACGATGCCATGCTCGCGGGCGCGGATCTCGGTCTCGATCTCGCCGAGGGGGGCCGAGACGACGCCCGGCACATCGCCCCTGTCGACGACGTCGCCTTCCGAGCGGTAAGGGCGCGACAGCCCCCCTGCGGCGCGCGCAGCCAGCGCGAGGAGCGGCACACAAGCGGCGCGCGGCGCGCCCGCGGCACGCCCCTTCCGCCGATCATGCCCCGGTCATGCAGCCCCCGCAGAATGCCCGCGACCCCGGCCCGCACCGCGGTCTCGTCAAAGCGCAACCCTTTGCCCGCCTCGTAAAGCAGCATGTCCACGCCCATCTCCCGCGCGGTCTGCCGGAGCGAGCCGTCGCGCAGGGCCGAGGGCAACACCACGGGCGCGGCAAAGACCGCGGCAAGGCGCAACACCTCGTCATCGCCCGGCGCCACCCGAATCTGGGGCAGGTTGGTGCGGTGCACGGCCGCCGAATGCAGGTCGATCCCCAGGTCGGCCCGCGCCACGACCTCGCGGGTCAGCAGATCCGCCAGCCGTCCGGCCATCGACCCCCCGGCCGAGCCAGGAAAGCAGCGGTTCAGATCGCGTCGGTCGGGCAGGTAGCGCGACAGGTTCAGAAAGCCGAAGGCATTCACGATGGGGATGGCGATCAGCGTGCCCGCCAGCGCCGCCAGCGCGGGCAGGCTCAACAGTCGGCGCACGATCTCGACCCCGATCACCTCGTCGCCATGGATGCCCGCGGTCACGAAGACCCCCGGCCCCGGACGGCGGCCATGGATCACATGGGCGGACATGGTGACCGGCGTGTGATCCGACAGCACCGAAACCGGCAGATCGACCGTCCGCCGCGTGCCCGCAGGCACCAGCGCATCGCCGAGCGCAAAGCCCGGGCGCGGGGTCATGGGGCAGGGGGCCGGACCCGTGCATTCTCATGCGTTACGCGTGACGGGGAATTCTGGCAAGAGACCGCCGCCCCCTCGCCATTGTCGCACTCTCCGATGGCGCCCCCCGGGGGATGCGGGCCAGGACCAGCCGACTGTCCTTCTTCTGGCCGCAAATATCCCGGGGGGAGTCCGCAAGGACGGGGGGCAGCGCCCCCCTTACCCGCGCGCCAGCGCGCCCTCGATCAGCCGCACGGTCTCGTCCACGCCGTAAAGCGCGATGAAGCCGCCGAAGCGGGGGCCCTGGCTGGCGCCCAGGATCACCTCGTAAAGCGCCTTGAACCAGTCGCGCAGGTTCTCGAAGCCGTGCTCGCGGCCGACGGCGAAGACCAGGCTTTGCAGTTCTTCGGCGTCCAGCCCGCCCTGCCAGCCCCTGAGCCTTGCCACCAGATCCTCCATCGCGGCGCGCTCCTGCGCGTCGGGGGCGCGGAATTCCCGTGTCGGGGCGACGAAATCGCGGAAATAGCGCACCGCGAACCCCGCCGCCGCGTCGAGATCGGGATGGGTCTCGGGGCTGGCCTCGGGCGCGTAGCGGCGGATGAAGCCCCATAGCCCCGCCTTATCCTCGACGCCTGCGACCGAGGCCAGGTTCAGCAGCATCGCGAAGGGCACGACCATCCGGCTTTCGGGCGGGGCGCCATTGTGGATATGCCAGACCGGGTTTTCCAGTTGCGCCTTCAGTTCCTGGTCGGGGAAGGCGCGCAATTGCCGGTGATACTCGTCCACCGCCCTGGGGATCACGTCCCACCACAGCCGCTTGGCCGTCTTGGGCTTCTGATACATGAAATAGGACAGGCTTTCGGTCGCGGCATAGCTCAGCCACTCGTCGATGGTCAGCCCGTTGCCCTTGGACTTGGAAATCTTCTCGCCATTCTCGTCAAGGAACAGCTCATAGGTGAAATGCTCGGGCTTGCGGCCGCCCAGGATCTCGCAGATGCGGTCATAGATCGGCGTGTTGGTGGAATGGTCCTTGCCATACATCTCGAAATCGACATCGAGCGCGGCCCAGCGGGCGCCGAAATCGGGCTTCCATTGCAGCTTGACGTTGCCGCCGGTCACCGGAAGCGTCCATTCCCGCCCGTCCTCGTCGTCGAAGATGATCGTGTGGTTCACCGCATCGACATGCTTCAGCGGCACATACAGCACCCGGCCGGTTTCGGGATGGATCGGCAGGAAGACCGAATAGGTCTGCTGGCGTTCCTCGCGCAGCGATTTCAGCATGACCGCCATCAGGTCGTCATAGCGTTCGGCCGCCAGCCGCAGCGTGTCGTCGAAGGCGCCGGTCCTGTAGAACTCGGTCGCGGAGTAGAACTCGTACTCGAACCCGAAGGTGTCCAGGAACCGGCGCAGCATCGCGTTGTTGTGATGCCCGAAGCTTTCGAACTCGTCGAACGGATCGGGCACGGATGTCAGCGGCCGTTGCAGATGCTCGCGCAGCATCTCCTGGTGGGGCACGTTGCCGGGCACCTTGCGCATCCCGTCCAGATCGTCCGAGAAACAGATCAGCCGCGTCGGGATATCGCTGATCGCTTCAAAGGCGCGGCGGATCATCGTGGTGCGCAGCACCTCGCCGAAGGTGCCGATATGGGGCAGGCCCGAGGGGCCATAGCCCGTCTCGAACAGCACATATCCCTTCTTCGGCGGCGCCTTCTCGTAGCGCTTGACCAGCCGGCGGGCCTCTTCGAAGGGCCAGGCTTTCGCGCTCATCGCGGCGTCGCGCAGTTCGGACATCTTTCGTTGCCTTCCTGAAGGGCCGGACCCCGTGCCCGGCAAGCCCCGTGTCCTATTGCCCGTTCGGCCCCGCGTCAATATTCTGCACCGCGACATCCCCCGAGGAGAGACCCCCATGCGCCCCGAACCGCCCATGACCGCCCAGGATGCGCTGATCGCGATCATGGTGGCGGTCTCCGCCTCGGACGAGACGATCCGCACCGCGGAACTGGTGACAATCGAGCGGATGGTGAACCACCTGCCGATCTTCGCGGAATACGACCAGGACCGCATACGGGTGGTGGCGCAGACCGTGTTCGACCTGTTCGGGGAATACGAGGGGCTCGATGCCCTGTTCGGCCTCGTGCGCGACGCGCTGCCCGAGAAGCTGCACGAAACCGCCTATGTGCTGGCCTGCGACGTGGCCGCGGCCGATGGCAGGCTCGGCGAGGAGGAATTGCGGCTGCTCGCCGAAATCCGCTACGAACTGAATATCGACCGGCTGGCCGGGGCGGCCATCGAACGCGCCGCCCGGGCGCGCCACATGGTTCTCTAGATGAACGCAGCCGACGGGTTCGCGTTCGACCGGCCCGAGCGGTTCTGGCCCTTCGCCGACCGCTTCGTGGCCGCTTCGCGGGTGGTGATCGACCGCCCCCGCGGCAGTGCCCACCCGCGCTTTCCGCAGATCCTCTACCCGTTCGATTACGGCTATCTCGACGGCACCACCGCCATCGACGGCGGCGGGGTGGATGTCTGGTGCGGGTCGGGTGACCGCGCGCGGGTCGGGGGCGTTCTGGCGTCTCTCGACCTGACGCGGCGGGATGGCGAGTTGAAGCTGCTGCTGGGGTGCAGCCCGGCCGAGATGGAGACCATCCGGCTGTTCCACAACCAGGCCGACTGGGTCGCGGGCGCCCTGATCCCGCGCCCCGAAGGGCTCTAGCAGGTCGCGCATCGCCCGTGATGTCGTCCCTGCCGGCACCGGCGTAACGACAACCGCCACCATGCGCATTTTTTCGCTTGATCTCCCCCCCCCACTTCCCTAGAGAGACGCACGCGGCGCAACCGGGCCGCATCCAGGTCGGGGCCATAGCTCAGCTGGGAGAGCGCTTGCATGGCATGCAAGAGGTCAGGGGTTCGATCCCCCTTGGCTCCACCACCCCTCACCTTCACGGTTCGAGACAGGTAACCTTCTGGAAATGAAGGTGTATTACACAAAGGTGTTGCGCTGAGGCTTTTCGGGGGGGCGCCTCGTGAAGATGTCCGGAGATACCCGGGTCTTCCGTCTCGGTTCTCTGTCTGCGACCATCGCGCGGATTTCCCCCAAGCTCGCCTGACATTGCCTCATGCAGGATCAGGGTAGAGCCGCTGGCCGATCGGCCAGGTTCCGACCCGGGCGGTGCGATGCAGCCATCGGTTCTCGGGGGCCTTCCACGTCTCGGCGGGGCGTATGACCACATTGTGCTTCCGCTCTGCCAGAACCGTTTCGTCCGCGGGCGGGAAGAGGCGCTGGGATTGCCAGGCCAGCATGATCCGCGCCTCGTCCTCGAACAGGGAGTCTGTGCGGCCAAGGCCGGTGACGTCTGCCACGGCGACCACGGTCTCGCGCGGCCTGGCTGCGTCTTCCTCGTAGCGCAAGGACAGGAAACGGTCCGGTTGCGCAGCGCCCCAGTCGGAAAGTCGAGTCTGTCGGCCCGCTCAGGTCCGCATGTTTCGGAGGACCGCGAAATGATCCGGCTTCTTCCTGAACCAGCTGCAAGCCACGGCCCTCGGATCCCGGAGCAGATTGATCACATAGAGGTCGACGTCCCGCATCAGGCCGAAGGCGAGCGCGATCTCGGGCGATTTCGAACTGTCGACGAACGATGTCGCCCCGGTCCTTTCGGTGATGCCTTGAAGAAGAAGCTGCAGGGCGGACTGAACCGCCGAAATCCACATCCGCGTCGCACTCATCAACCGCTTCAATGCTCTCGGCACCGCCGAGATCGTTCGCGTGGCCTGAACCGGAAGGGGAAAGAGGCCCTCACGTCGAAGGCCGCCTTT
>NZ_DSDD01000297.1:0-13382 GCF_011048875.1 Rhodovulum sp. | reverse complement strand
CACCCCAGATCGCAAGAACCGGCGCGGCCAGCAGGAATTGCGGCAAGAGCCAGCGCGTCTCGAGGTTCGAGATGCCGGCGCCGACCGCCCCGGCCACGCCCACCAGCGTCGCGCCGACCAGCGCCCACCACAGCACCTGCGCAAGCCAGCCCCCACCCCAGGGCGCCGGTGCCCGCAGCACCCTGCGCCCGCGCAGCAACACGGCCAGGATCAGGACCGGTGCCAGCCCGATCAGCATCCCCTGCCCGTAAAGGATCAGACTGTTAAGCCAGCCGGGCAGGTCCGGCGGCGCGGCCTCGTTGAAGAACTTTTGCGCCGACGTCGTCGCCCGGTCCGCGTTCAAGACCAGCCACAGCAATGGTCCCGCCGCGATCCCAACCGCCACGCCCAGCGCCAGACCCATGCGGCGCGACAGGATCGCCGGGCGCGTCTCGCGCAGCGCCGCCGCCGCGCCCAGCAGGGGCAGCGCATAGAGCAGGAAGTTGTATTTCGAGATCACCCCAAGCCCCAGCGCCGCGCCAAGCCAAAGGTAGTCGCGCCACCGCCCGGTCCGGACGACCCCGACCAGCGCCCACAGGAAGACCGCCATCATCAGGCACAGCGCCGTGGAATGGGTGCCCGCCCGCTGTCCCTGCCAGAGGAAATCCGGCACCAGCATCAAGGCAGCCGCCCCCGCCGCCGCAAGCCGCACCGGATAGACCTGCCCGAGCGCCCGGAACAGGACCAGCAGGGTCAGCGCTCGCAGCAGGTTCTTGGCGCCGGCCACCGCGAAGGTGTTCACCCCGAACAGCTCGAACCAGAGTAATTGCCACCAGTTGTAAAGCGGCAGCTGCAACCCGTAGCCCCAGCGCAGATCCCGGGCGAGAAGCAGCATCTCGGCTTCGTCGACCTCGAACGCGCCCCCCAGCAGCGTGCGCACCGCCGTCTGCGCGGCGAAATAGACAAGGACCGCGATGGTGAACAGCCGGGCCAGATGCGGGCCGTCCGCTGCGGCCCCCGCGCGCCTTGTCATTGCATCGACGGCAATACAAGATCGGGCGGCCGGTGGCCGTCGGCGAAGGTCCTGATGTTGATGATGACCTTCTCGCCCATCTCGATCCGCCCCTCGACGGTCGCGGATCCCATATGCGGCAACAGCACCACGTTCGGCAACTCGCGCAGGCGCGGGTTGATCTCGTGGCCATGCTCGAACACGTCAAGCCCCGCGCCGCCCAGATCGCCCGTGCGCAGCATCCGCGTCAGCGCGTTCTCGTCGATCACCTCGCCGCGCGAGGTGTTCACGATCACCGCATCCTTCTTCATCAGCTTGAGCCGCCGGGCGTTCAGCAGATGAAAGGTCGAGGGCGTGTGCGGGCAGTTGATCGACAGCACGTCGACGCGGCTGACCATCTGGTCGAGGCTATCCCACCACGTTGCTTCCAGCTCGTCCTCGATCTCGGGGCGAAGCCGCTTGCGGTTGTGATAATGGACCTGCATCCCGAAGGCGCGCGCGCGCCGCGCCACCGCCTGCCCGATCCGGCCCATCCCCAGGATCCCCAGCCGCCGCCCGCCGATCCGCCCGCCCATGAAGGCGGTCGGCGCCCAGCCTTGCCATGCACCGGCCTGCATCAGCGCCAGCCCCTCGGGGATGCGCCGGGTGACCGCCAGCATCAGCGCGATGGTCATGTCGGCGGTATCCTCGGTGACCACATCGGGCGTGTTCGACACGAGGATCCCCCGCTGCCGCGCGGTCTGGATGTCCAGATGGTCGGTACCCGCTCCGTAATTCGCGATCAGCTTCAGCCGGTCGCCCGCTGCGGCCAGCATCGCCTGGTCGATCCGGTCGGTCACGCAGGGCACCAGCACATCGGCGCGTCGCATCGCCCCGACCAGGTCGTCACGGGACATCCTGACATCGGTCTCGTTCAACGCGACGTCGAACAATTCCTTCATCCGGGTCTCGACCGGCGCGGGCAGGCGTCGCGTCACGACAACACTCAGGCGCTGAGCGGGCATCCCCGGGGTTCCTCCTGCTTTCCAAGCCGCGGCGTCAGTGGCAAACTGTCCGAGTTCGGGGCGCGGCACAAGCCCCCGGGGCAGGAACGGACAGGACAGACATGGCGCAGCGCGCAACCGGGCGGATCGCGGGATCGGCCCTCGTTCTATTGTTTTGCATGATGGTTCTCGTGGCCCCCGTCCATGGCGCCGAGCATGGGCCGGTCACCAACCTGCCGCTGCCACGCTATGTCTCGCTCAAGGCCGGCGAAAGCAATGTCCGGCGCGGACCCAGCCTCAGCCACCGGGTCGACTGGGTCTACAAACGGCGCGGCATGCCATTGAAGATCACCGCCGAATACGGCCATTGGCGCCGGGTGCAGGACCGCGATGGGGCAGGTGGCTGGATGCATTATTCGCTGTTGTCGGGCGTGCGTACCGTCCTCGTCGACGAGGACATGGTCCCGATGCGCCGGACCCCGCAGGCGGACGCCCCGGTGCTGGCCCAGGCCGAACGCGGCGTCATCGCTCGGCTGGGCGCCTGCCGACCCGACTGGTGCCGGATCTCGGCCGAGGGCCGGTCGGGCTGGGTGCCCAAGAGCACGCTCTGGGGCGTCGAGCCGGACGAGATCCGCGACTAGGCTTGCGGCCGCACGCCCAGGCGCGCTATGCGGAGCCGAACCGCGCGACGGACCCCGCCCATGTCCAGCCCAGCCCGCCTGAATCTCTCTGCCGGGATCGCCTCGGTCGCGACCGCAATCACGCTTGTCGCGATCAAGCTCTGGGCGTTGGGGGCGACGCAGTCGCTCTCGGTCGCGGCCTCGCTCGCGGACAGCGCGCTGGACCTGATGATGTCGCTGGGCGCACTGGCCGCGATCCTCTATGCCGCGCGCCCGCCCGACGAGGACCACGCCTTCGGCCATTCCTCGGCCGAGGATCTGGCCGCCCTTGGCCAGGCGGTGTTCGTCCTCGCCTCGGCCGGTGTGATCGCCTTCGCCGCCATCGGCCGCCTGATCGCGCCCGTGCCGGTGCCGCTGAGTTCAGAAACCCGGGGTATCGTCGCGATGGTCATCTCGATCGTTCTGACGCTGGCGCTGGTGCTCTGGCAGCGCCGGGTCGCCGCGCGCACCGCCAACCGGGTGGTCAAGGCCGACTCGCTGCATTACCTGGGGGATCTTCTGCCCAATATCGGGGCAATCCTCGCGCTCTGGGCCTCGACTCAGTTCGGCTTCGTGCGCCTGGATGCGGCCATCGCGCTGGCCACCGCCGCCATGCTGGCCGTGGGCGCGCTGGGCATCGGCAAGGGGGCATGGGACGCGCTGATGGACCGCACCGCCGATCCTCAGGTGATCGCCCGGATCGAGACCCTGGCCCGCACCCAGCCCGGCGTGCACGGATTTCACGATCTCAAGACCCGCCGCGCGGGCTCGCGGCTCTTCGTGAACCTGCATCTGGAACTCGATGGCGACCAGAGCCTGAACACCGCCCATTCGATAGGCGCCGCCCTGAAACACGCCATCCTCGCCGAGTTTCCCGGCACCGATATCATCATCCATTTCGACCCGGCCCGGAAAACCGCGCCCTGAGCCTTCTTCTGGCCGGAAATATCCCCGCCGGAGGCATCCGCCGTCAGGCGGACCCGCCGCCGCAGACCGCGCAACCCGGTCGCTGCTTCAACGCGATGATCCGCGTCTCGCCCTGAAGCGCGTCATAGATCAGCATCCGCCCGCGCAGCCCCTCGCCCGCCCCGGTCAGCGCCTTGACCGCCTCCAGCGCCATCATCGCCCCCATCACGCCCGGCAAGGGCCCCAGAACCCCCGCCTCGGCGCAACTGGGCGCAAGCCCAGACGCGGGCGGCTGGGGAAAGACACAGGCATAGCAGGGCGTGCCGCGCGCCGGATCGTAGAGGCTGATCTGGCCTTCCCACTGGCTTATCGCCGCAGCGATCAGCGGCTTGCCCAGCTCTGCCGCGACACGGTTCACCAGATAGCGCGTCGCGAAATTGTCCGACCCGTCCAGAATCAGGTCATGTTCGGCAAACAGCACCCGCGCCACGGCCTCGTCCAGCCGCCGGTTATAGGGCCGCAGCGTGACAAAGGGGTTCTGCGCGGCGATCGCCTCGGCGGCGGAAAAGACCTTGGGCATCCCGATCCGGGCATCGGTATGGATCACCTGCCGCTGAAGGTTCGAGTTCGTCACGATGTCGTCGTCGATCACCCCCAGATTGCCCACCCCCGCCGCGCCCAGATACAGCAGCGCGGGCGAGCCAAGCCCCCCTGCCCCGATCACCAGCACGCGCGCCTCTTTCAGCCGCTTCTGCCCCGACCCGCCGATCTCGCGCAGCACGATATGACGGGCATAGCGGTCCAGTTCGGCGGGGCGGAACGTCCCCGGCTGGCTCGGCTCGGGCGCGGGCTGGCGTGCCCGGCGGCGCAATGCGCCAAGCCCCGCGCGATAGGCCAGCACCACCGCCACCGCAACGCCCGCCGCGGCCCAGCCCTGCGGCGTGCCGCCAAGCGCCGCGCGCAGCGGATGCGCGGCGGGCATCGCCAGCTGCACCGCCAGCACGCCCGCATAAAGTGCCCCGATCATGGCCCAGCGCGCCCGGGTCGAGACCTTCATCAGCGCGCCCAGCCCCCAGAGCAACGCCGCCAGCCCGAGGACCAGCCCCATCAGCCCCGCCCCGTCGAGCCGAAGCCGCCCTCGCCCCGCGTGGTCCCGTCCAGATCGGTGACCACGGCGAACGCGGCCTGCACCACGGGGGCCACGATCATCTGCGCGATCCGGTCGCCATGGTGGATCGTGTAGGGTGCATCGCCAAGGTTCACCAGCAGCACGCCCAGCGGCCCGCGATAGTCGCTATCGATGGTGCCGGGCGTGTTCGGCAGCGTGATCCCGTGCTTCAGCGCAAGGCCGGAGCGCGGGCGGATCTGCACCTCGAACCCCGGCGGAAAGGCCATGCGAAAGCCGGTGGGCGCGATCCGGCGTTCCATCGGTTGCAGGGTGAAGCCCACGGCCCGGATGTCGGGCGGCAGGTTGGCGCGGATATCGGCCCCTGCCGCGCCCGCGGTCTCGTAGGAAGGCAAGGGCAAGTCGCGATCGGCCCAGTCCTCCCAAAGGATGCGCAGGGTGGTAATCATGCCAGCGCCTCGGCGATCCGCTGCGCGAGACGCTGGGCAACCTCGTCCTTGGACAGCCGCGGCCAGGTCTCGGCGCCGTCTTCGGTAATCAGCGTCACCTCGTTCTCGGCCCCGCCCATGATCCCCTTTCCGGGCGACACATCGTTGGCCACGATCCAGTCGCAGCCCTTGCGCGTGCGCTTGGCACGGGCATGGGCCTCGACGTCCTGGGTTTCGGCGGCGAAGCCCACGACAAGCCGCGGCCGGCCCTGCCCCATGCCCGCGACATTGGCCAGAATGTCGGGGTTTTCCGAAAATTCCAGCGCGGGCGGGCGGCCCGACCCGTGCTTCTTCATCTTCTGCGGGGCCGCGTTCGCCACCCGCCAGTCGGCCACAGCGGCGGCGAAGACCGCCGCATCGGCGGGCAGCGCGGCCTGAACGGCGGCCAGCATCTCGGTCGCTGTCTCGACGCGGATCACCTCGACCCCCGCGGGCGGCGGCACGGATGCCGGGCCGGTGACGAACACCACCTCGGCTCCCAGCCCCGCCAGCGCGCGCGCCAGCGCCGTCCCCTGCGCGCCGGACGAGCGGTTGGCGATGTAGCGCACCGGGTCGATCGGCTCATGCGTCGGCCCCGAGGTCACGACGATGCGCCGCCCCCTGAGCGGCCCATCGGCCAGCGCGGTCTCGATGGCGGCGATGATCTCGGGCACCTCGGCCATCCGGCCCGGGCCGTATTCGCCGCAGGCCATGTCGCCCCCGTTCGGCCCGACAAGGCGCACACCATCGCTGCGCAGTGTTTCCACATTGCGCCGGGTCGCCGGATGCTGCCACATCCGCACGTTCATCGCGGGCGCGACCAGAACCGGCGTATCGGTGGCCAGCAAGAGCGTGGACGCAAGGTCGTCCGCATGCCCGCCCGCCATCTTCGCCATCAGATCCGCGGTGGCAGGCGCCACCACCACCAGATCGGCCGACCGGGACAGCTGGATATGGCCCATCTCGGCCTCGTCGGTCAGGTCGAACAGTTCGCGGTAGACGCGCGCGCCCGCCAGCGCCGACAGCGACAGGGGGGTGACGAATTCGGCCGCCGCCCGCGTCATTACCGGGCTGACCGCAACGCCGCGTTCGCGCAAGCGGCGGACCAGATCCAGCACCTTGTAGGCAGCGATCCCGCCCGAGACGATCAGAAGAATGCGTTTGTCCGCCAGCATGGACCCCGATCCCGGTTTCGCGCCTGCCCGAATGTCTAGGCCGCACCCCGGGCCGAGACAAGCTTACTCTCCGCGGAACATGGCGCAGGGGTCGGGCCGTTCGGCCGGCGGGGTGACCAGCCAAAGGTCAAAGGGCGGGGCCTCTGCGGGCGGGGATTCGAACTGGCCGATGGCGATCACATGGGCTTCGGGGGCCACACGGGCCAGCGCCCGGCCCATGCCCCAATCGCTGCGTGCATGGCCGTTGCCGGTGATGACCGCGACCGGGCCGCCGGTCTCGTCCAGCGCCTGTTGCGTGGCCCGGGCCAAAGCGGCATCGCGCAGGCGCTGCGCCTCGACCATGCCGCCCATCATCTCGGCGGGCATGGCGTTGCAATGGGCCTCCATCTGGCTGGTCTCGCGGGCGGCCTGCTCGTCCGCGGGCAGGGGCTCGGCCAGGCCATAGGCGGCGGCCTCCTCGCCAAAGACCGGCGCCGCGCCTTCGTCGACCGCGCGGCGCACCTCGTCACGGGGAAGCGCGGCACCATAGATGGCGGCCTCGGGCGCGGCGGTAAAGATCGGGTGATACATCGTGAAATCGGGCCAGCCCGATTCGGCCCAGCCCAGCGCTTCCCCCAAGGCCGCCGCATCGCCGCGCAGGTCGGGGACGACGCGCGCGGCCTGTTCGGGGGTCAACATCTCGAAGACCAGCGCGGCGGGCTGAATCGCTGCCACGGCCACGGCCTGGTTGGCGTGGTGCCACGGATTGTCATGGGTCTCGCCCAGGATGACCACATCGGCGGACGGCAAAGACTCCAACGCCTCCGGCGGGATCTCCCCGGCCCCGGCGGCGATGGCGATGGCGGTCAGGGCGCCAGAAAGGAAAAGCCGTCTCACGAGAGGAAGTGATGCACCTCTGTGGATTGCGCTTCAAGGCTCTTGCGCATCTTTCCGAAGGCCGCGGCCTCGAGCTGGCGCACGCGTTCCTTGGAAAGACCCAGTTCGTTGCCGAGGCTTTCCAGGGTTCGCGGTTCCTCGCGCAGCTTGCGCTCCCGCACGATGAACCGCTCGCGTTCGTTCAGTTCCGACAGGGCGTTGACCAGCCAGTCGCGCAGCTGCGCGCGGTCGCGCCCGGCCTCGACGATGTCGGAGGCCTGTGCCGCGTCGTCCTCGATCGTCTCGATCCACTCGCGGCCGTCCTCATCGGTCGACTGCGTTGCGTTCAGCGAGAAATCCGAGCCCGACAGCCGCCCCTCCATCATCTCGACATCGGCCAGCGGCACGCCCACCTCGGTTGCGATCATCTGGCGCAACTGGTGACGGTCGAGAAACTCGCCCCGGGCATTGGCCTCGCGTTCCAGCCGCGCCTGAACCCGGCGCATGTTGAAGAAGAGCGATTTCTGGCTGGAGGTCGAGCCGGTGCGCACCATCGACCAGTTGCGCATGACGTAATCCTGGATCGACGCCTTGATCCACCAGACCGCATAGGTCGAAAAGCGCACGCCGCGGTCGGGGTCGAACTTGTCCGCTGCCTTCATCAGGCCAAGCGACGCCTCCTGGATCAGATCGTTCATCGGCGCGCCATAGCGGCGAAACTTGGACGCCATCGAGATCGCCAGCCGCATATAGGCCGTGATCAGGCGATGCAGTGCCGCCTCGTCGCGCTGGTCGCGCCAGGCATAGGCAAGCTGCAACTCGGTCTCGGCGTCCAGCAATTCGGCCTTCATCGCCCGGCGCGACAAGGCGGTCGCGTCATATCCATCCAGAGCCATCCGTAACCCCTCGGTTCTTGACGTTGCGGTTTTCCGGTTCCCAGAGTCTCTTTTTGATTTGTTTACGATGCTTGTCGGTGATTGGATCACATGCAATCTCGAATGGCTCGAAGCTGGCACGCAAAAATTGCGTGCAGACGCACACACGATTGCGTGAGAACGTGTCGTGCGGACCGAAACGCACAAGGCTTGGGCAGCCAGCGCCAGGTCCGGTCCGTCCGCGGCAAAACGGCCAAAGGGATGATTTCTTGCGCGCGGCGGCCTGCGTTAACCCTTCGGTAACCAAGCGGGCGTAGCCGTTAACCATTCCTGAGCGCGGGAGCACAGAATGGTTGCGCGGGCCTTCACCGTGGCCTTCGAGGGCGTCGAGGCCCGGATCGTCGAGGTTCAATGCGCGGTCGCGCCCGGCCTGCCGGCCTTTTCGGTCGTCGGACTGCCCGACAAGGCGGTGAGCGAGGCGCGCGACCGGTTGCGCGCGGCGCTGGTGGCGATGGGGGTGGCGCTGCCCTCGAAACGGATCACGGTGAACCTTTCGCCCGCCGACCTGCCCAAGGAAGGCTCGCATTTCGACCTGCCGATCGCGGTGGCGCTGCTGGCCGCGCTGGACGTGATCCCGCGCGATGCGGCCGAGGGCTGCGTCGCGCTGGGCGAGTTGTCGCTGGACGGGCGGCTGGTGCCGGTCGTGGGCGCGCTGCCCGCGGCGATGGCTGCCGCCGAGGAGGACCGCGCGCTGCTCTGCCCGCGCGCCTGCGGGGCCGAGGCCGCCTGGGTCGGCGGCACGCAGGTTCTGGCCGCGCCCGATCTGGCCGCGGTGGTGCGCCATTTCACCGGGCAGGCGCCGCTGGCCCCGGCCGAACCGGGCGAGGTGGTCGAGACGGCCCTGTTCCGCGACCTTTCAGACGTCAAGGGACAGGAGCGGGCCAAGCGCGCGCTGGAAATTGCTGCGGCCGGGCGGCACCACATGCTGATGGTCGGCTCACCCGGGTCAGGCAAGTCGATGCTGGCCGCGCGGATGCCCGGCATCCTGCCGCCGCTCTCGCCGGTCGAGGCGCTGGAAACCTCGATGATCCATTCGCTTGCGGGGCTGCTGGACGAGGGCGGCATCTCGCGCCTGCGGCCCTTCCGCGAGCCGCATCACACCGCGTCGATGGCCGCCATCGTCGGCGGCGGGCGCGGCGCCAAGCCGGGAGAAATCAGCCTGGCCCATAACGGCGTTCTGTTCATGGACGAGTTCCCCGAATTTCCCCGCGCCGTGCTGGAAACCCTGCGCCAGCCGATCGAGACCGGCGAGGTGGTGGTGGCGCGGGCCAATGCCCATACGCGCTATCCCTGCCGGTTTTTGCTGGTCGCGGCCGCCAATCCCTGCAAATGCGGCTATCTGGCCGATCCCGCGCGCGCCTGCGCCCGCGTACCCCGATGCGGCGAGGATTACCTCGGCCGTATCTCGGGGCCGCTGATGGACCGGTTCGACCTGCGCGTCGAGGTGCCGCCCGTGGCCTATGCCGATCTCGACCTGCCGGCGACCGGCGAACGCTCGGCCGCGGTCGCCGCCCGCGTCGCCGCCGCCCGCGGCCGGCAGACCGCGCGGTTCGACGGCCATCCCAGCGTCCGCGTCAACTCCGAGGCCGAGGGCGCCCTGCTCGAGGAAATCGCTACCCCCGACCCCGAAGGCCGGGAACTGCTGGCGAAGGTGGCCGAACGCTTCGGGCTGTCGGCGCGCGGCTATCACCGGGTGATCCGCGTCGCGCGCACCATCGCCGATCTCGACGGCGCCGAGACGGTGGGCCGAAACCACGTGGCCGAGGCGGTCAGCTTCCGACTGTCGGTGGGGCAGACGTAAAGCCCGGGCCTTGGGCCCACAGGCATCGCAAACAATCGCCCCGAAAACGGTCTGTTGGTGCCACGAACGCGGGTCAGCGGGGTGGGGCCTTCGAAAGCCGGACCGGATGCCACAACAGACCGCCGACATTCTACCGCGCCACTGGCGGAGACTCATCGGGGTTCTTCTGCTGCTCTGCATCGCGAATTACGTGATGCGGCTCTTCTCGCTGTCATTTCTGGACTATTCGGCGCTCCTGCCGGACGGACGGAGGTGCGGGGCTCTCGGCAGAGGAGGTGACGCTGGCTCGATACGCGGGCGCATGGTTCGAATAGGCGCTGACCACCCTGGCCCAGATCGCCCTTTCGCTGCTCCTCTACCTCGTGACGGTGTTACGCGAAGGCGTGCGGCTGGTCCGCTTCGGAACCAGCGGGCTGAGGCTGTCACTCTCCAGCCACGCGCTGCTGCTGCTCGTCACCCTCGTCATCGGAGGTGGCATCGTGATGATTCTGTCGAACCCCTCTTCGCTCGAGGGAACGCGGGCTGGCGGACCGCTCGCCTGGACTTGGCTGATTTTCGGGATTTCGGCGATGGCGCCGCTGCTTGCAAATCTGTGTTTCGTGATCGATCCCGAACGCGTCATGCAGCGGACGCCCAGAGACCGCGCCTGACTGCCGCGAGCCGCTGATCGGCCCGGTGTCGCGGCCTCAGCCGCGCTTGGCCTCGATCGCCTCCCAGAGTCCCGCGGCGAGGTTCTTCTCGTCGAATCGCTCGAGCTCCTGCAGCCCGGTGGGCGAGGTCACGTTGATCTCGGTCAGGTAATCCCCGATCACGTCGATGCCGACGAACATCTGGCCGTGCTCGCGCAGCGTCGGGCCGATGGCCTTGCAGATCTCGATATCGCGCGCGGACAGCGCCGCGCGCTCGGCCCGGCCGCCCACATGCATGTTGGACCGCGTCTCGCCCTCGGCGGGCACGCGGTTGATCGCGCCCACCGGCTCGCCGTCGATCAGGATTACCCGCTTGTCGCCCTTCTCGACCGCGGGAAGGAATTTCTGTGCGATCAGCGGCTCGCGGCTCATTCCGGTGAACAGCTCGTGCAGCGAGGCGAGGTTGCGGTCGCCATGGTCCAGCCGGAACACGC
Source organism: Rhodovulum sp. (assembly GCF_011048875.1). Lineage (NCBI taxonomy): Bacteria > Pseudomonadati > Pseudomonadota > Alphaproteobacteria > Rhodobacterales > Paracoccaceae > Rhodovulum > Rhodovulum sp. The sequence goes on along the minus strand of NZ_DSDD01000297.1, from coordinate 2,361 downwards.
CCGCGCCGCCATTGCCGTAAAGCGGTTTCAGAATGATGTCGCCATGTTCGGCCTTGAAGGCGCGCAAGGTGGCCAGGTCGCGGGCGATGATCGTGGGCGGGATCAGCGCGGGGAATTTCAACACCAGCAGCTTTTCGGGGAAGTTGCGGACCCAGAACGGGTCGTTCAGTACCAGCGTCTTCGGCGTCAGATGTTCCAGCAGATGCGTGGTGGTGATGTAGCCCATGTCGAAGGGCGGATCCTGGCGCAGCCAGACCACGTCATACGCGCCCAGATCGACATCCTGTTCCGGCCCCAGCGTGTGGTGATCGCCCACCACCCGGCGCAGTTCCAGCGGCCAGCCGCGCGCCATCACGCGGCCATCGTTCCAGTAAATCCGGTCCGGGGTGTAGTAGAACAGGCTGTGGCCGCGGGCCTGCGCCTCTTCGCCGATCCGGAAGGTGGTGTCGGCGGCGATGTCGATGGACCCGATCGGGTCCATCTGGATGGCGACCTTGAGCGGCATGGATGCCCTCCCTTTTCAGCCCTTCATGGCCGAGCGGAACGGGCTTTGCAACGCCGCTCAGGCGGCGAGGGCGTTCTCGAGGATCTCGACCCTGCCCATGCCGTCCACCAGGGCCACATCGAACCGGATATCGGTCAGCTGGCCGCGGGGTTCGCCGTCAAGGAATTCCTGCGCGGCGGCCATGATCCGCGCCGCCTGGCGAGGCGTGATCCGCTCGGCCGCGCGGGCGAAGCTGCGGCTTTGCTTGACCTCGACAAAGATCACCTCGGCCCCTTCGCGGGCAATCAGGTCGATCTCGCCCGCCCGGCCGCGCCAGCGGCGGGCGGCGATCGCCAGCCCGCGCCGTTCGTAACCGCGGGCAACGCTGTCCTCGGCTGAAAGCCCCGCGTGAAATCCGACAGTCCCGCTCATTCGTTAGCCTCGAGCTTCAGCGCCGCGCGATAGACCTCGCGGCGCGGCAGTTCCAACGCGGCCGCCACTTCGGCGACCGCATCCTTGACCGATTCGCGCGCCAGTGCCGCCCGCAACGCCGCCTCCATGTCCTCGGGCGCCGCTGCCACGCGCGTGCCCCGGCCCACGACCACCACGATCTCGCCCTTGACCTCGCGCCCCTCGAAGGCCGCGGCCAGCTCGCCCAGCGTGCCGCGCGTCACGTCCTCGAATCGTTTGGTCAGTTCCCGGCACACCGCTGCCGGGCGCATCTCTCCCAGAGCATCCGCCAGTTCCCCTAATGTTCTACTAACACGCCGGGGCGATTCGTAAAATACCAGCGTCGCCGCGATCCCGCCGATCTCGTCCAGCATCGTGCGCCGCGCGGCGGCCTGAGGCGGCGGAAAGCCGACGAACAGCACCCTGTCGCTGGGCAACCCGGCCACCGTCAGCGCCGCAAGCATTGCCGACGGCCCCGGCGCGGTATGGACCGGAATGCCTGCCGCGATGGCGTCGCGGGCCAGCGGATAGCCCGGATCGGCCACCATGGGCGTGCCCGCCTCGCTGACGCAGGCGACCGACTTGCCCGCGGCCGCCATCGCGATCAGCTTGTCACGCACCCCCGGGGCGGAATGGTCATGATAGGCGATCAGCGGCCGGTCGCCCGGCGCGATGCCGTGGATCTGCATCAGGTGCCGGGCGGTGCGCGTATCCTCGGCCGCGATCACATCGGCCGAGGCCAGGATGTCGAGCGCCCGCAAGGTGATGTCGCGCGCGGCCCCGATCGGCGTCGCGACGAAATGGATGCCGGGGGGCAGGGATATGCGCTGGATTTCCAGGCCGGGCCTCCGGGTTTTGTCTGACGTTTACTTGGGCGGCCGATCCGCATAGGCTCGGCCCGACCGACAGGGACGACGCGAGGAAGTAGCCATGTTCGCCGTTTTCCGTTCCGCAAGCAAGCGGCTGGCCCTGCTGATCGCCGTGATGACACCGGTGGCTGCCTGCCAACCCGGGAGCGTCGTGGCCACCGGCCCCTCCGTGGACACCCGGAAGGCGGTTCCAGTGGCGCTTCTGGTGCCACGCGGTTCGGCCTCGGCAGGCGATCAGGTGATCGCGCGCAATCTGGAGAATGCCGCGCGGCTGGCCATCGCCGATCTGCAAGGCGTGGCGATCGATCTGCGCGTCTATCCCACCGCGGGGCGGCCCGACCAGGCCGCCGCCTCGGCGCGCAAGGCGGTCGAGGACGGCGCGAAGATCATCCTCGGCCCGCTTTACGCCGAATCCGCCAATGCCGCGGGTCTCGCGGTGGCGCCGCGGGGGATCAGCGTGCTGAGCTTCTCGAACAACACCCAGATCGCGGGCGGCAACGTCTTCGTGCTGGGCCCGACCTTCGAGAACAGCGCGAACCGGCTGGCCAGCCATGCCGT
>NZ_DSDD01000211.1:0-13629 GCF_011048875.1 Rhodovulum sp. | reverse complement strand
CCTTGAAATCGCCGAAATACTTCGTGATCGCCGCCGTCAGCGTCGTCTTGCCGTGGTCAACGTGACCAATCGTCCCGATGTTCACATGCGGTTTCGTACGTTCGAACTTTGCCTTACCCATGGGGGCCTCCTGCTAACTGGTCCGGCGGTGGGTTGGCACCCACCCTACGGTTTGTGTGTAGGGTGGGCGAATCCCACCGGGCGTCAGGCGAATTTCGCCTGGATTTCGTCACTGATGTTCTGCGGCACCGGCTCGTAATGGTCGAACTGCATCGTGAACTGCGCGCGGCCCGAAGACATCGAGCGCAGAGTGTTGATGTAGCCGAACATGTTGGCCAGCGGCACGAAGGCGTTGATGACATTCGCGTTGCCGCGGCTGTCCTGGCCCTGCACCTGCCCCCGACGGGAGGTCAGATCCCCGATGATGCCGCCGGTATATTCCTCGGGCGTCACCACCTCGACCTTCATGATCGGCTCGAGCAGCTTGGCGCCGGCCTTCTTGAGACCTTCGCGCATCGCGGCACGCGAGGCGATCTCGAAGGCGAGGACCGACGAGTCGACGTCGTGATAGGCGCCGTCCACCAGGACCACCTTGAAGTCGATCACCGGGAAGCCCGCCAGCGGACCGGAATCCATCACTGACTGGATCCCCTTCTCGACGCCGGGGATGTATTCCTTCGGCACCGCACCGCCCACGATCTTGCTTTCGAAGCTGTAGCCTTCGCCCGCCGCGGTCGGCTCGATCTCGAGCTTGATGCGTGCGAACTGGCCCGAACCGCCGGTCTGCTTCTTGTGGGTATAGTCGATCTCAGCCTTGTGGCTGATGGTTTCGCGGTAGGCCACCTGGGGCGCACCGATATTTGCCTCGACCTTGAACTCCCGCTTCATGCGGTCGACAAGGATGTCGAGGTGAAGTTCGCCCATGCCCTTCATGATGGTCTGGCCGGACTCGAGGTCGGTCTCGACGCGGAAGGACGGGTCCTCTGCGGCCAGACGTTGCAGCGCCTGGGCCATCTTCTCCTGGTCGGCCTTGGTCTTGGGCTCGACTGCGATCTCGATCACCGGCTCGGGGAAAGTCATCGTCTCCAGGACCACTGCTTTGGCCGGATCGCAGAGCGTGTCGCCGGTCGTGGTTTCCTTCAGCCCCGCAAGCGCGATGATGTCGCCGGCGAACGCGTCGTCGATTTCCTCGCGGTTGTTGGAGTGCATCATCATCATCCGCCCGACCCGCTCGCGCTTGCCCTTGGTCGAGTTCATCATCTGGTCGCCCTTCTTGAGCTGACCGGAATAGATGCGCGTGAAGGTGAGCGAACCGACGAACGGGTCGTTCATGATCTTGAACGCAAGGCCCGCGAAGGGCTGCGCGTCATCGGCCGACCGCTCGATATTGCGGGTCTCGGTCTCGTCGCCCGGCGCAAAGCCCATATAGGCCGGCACGTCGAGAGGGCTCGGCAGGAAGTCGATCACCGAGTTCAGCAGTGACTGGACGCCCTTGTTCTTGAACGCAGAACCGGCCAACACCGGCACGAAGGAAAGGTTGAGCGTGCCCTTGCGGATCAGCTTGCGCAGGGTGGCAACGTCCGGCTCGTTGCCTTCGAGATAGGCCTCCATCGCGGCGTCGTCCTGCTCGACGGCAAGCTCGACCAGCGTGGCGCGCCATTCGTCAGCCAGGTTCTTCAGCTCGTCGCGGATCGGCTGGCGGGTCCAGGAGGCCCCCAGATCCTCGCCCTTCCAGACCCACTCTTCCATCGAGATCAGGTCGATGATGCCCTCGAGATTGTCCTCGGCCCCGATCGGCAGCGCGACCGGCGCAGGCGTGGCGCCTGTGCGGTCCTTGATCATCCTCACGCAGTTGAAGAAATCAGCACCGATCTTGTCCATCTTGTTGACGAACACGATGCGCGGAACCTTGTAGCGGTCGGCCTGGCGCCAGACGGTCTCGGTCTGCGGCTCGACACCGGCATTGGCGTCCAGCAGGCAGATTGCCCCGTCGAGCACGGCAAGCGAACGCTCCACCTCGATGGTGAAGTCGACGTGTCCGGGGGTGTCGATGATGTTGAACCGGAACCTGGCGTCGGACGTCCCCTCGGCGGTCGGATCCTCCTGGCGCTGCCAGAAGGTCGTGGTCGCGGCGGAGGTGATGGTGATCCCACGCTCCTGCTCCTGCTCCATCCAGTCCATGGTGGCAGCGCCGTCATGGGTTTCGCCAAGCTTGTGGGACTTGCCGGTATAGAACAGGATACGCTCGGTCGTGGTGGTCTTGCCAGCGTCGATATGCGCCATGATACCGAAGTTTCGGTAGCGCTCGAGGGGGTATTCGCGTGCCATTGGTTCGGTTCCCGGCCTTGTCTGTTACCAGCGGTAGTGGCTGAACGCCTTGTTGGCGTCGGCCATCTTGTGGGTGTCTTCGCGCTTCTTCACCGCGGTGCCGCGGGACTGGACGGCATCGACCAGTTCGCCCGCCAGGCGCTCTTCCATGGTGTTCTCGTTGCGCTTGCGGCTGGCGTCGATCAGCCAGCGGATCGCCAGCGCCTCGCGGCGCTCGGGGCGCACTTCGACCGGCACCTGGTAGGTGGCGCCGCCGACCCGGCGCGAGCGCACCTCGACCGAGGGCTTCACATTGTCGAGCGCCTCGTGGAAGACCTCGATCGGGGCGCGCTTGAGGCGACTCTCGACGCGGTCCAGCGCCGAGTAGACGATGCGCTCGGCGACCGATTTCTTGCCGTCGACCATCAGGTTGTTCATGAATTTCGTCAGAACCCGATCGCCGAACTTGGCGTCGGGCAGGACTTCGCGCTTTTCGGCGGCGTGGCGGCGGGACATCGACGTCTCTCCTTACTTCGGACGCTTGGCGCCGTATTTCGAACGGCGCTGCTTGCGGTCTTTGACGCCCTGGGTATCCAGCACACCGCGCAGGATGTGATAGCGGACACCCGGAAGGTCCTTGACCCGGCCGCCGCGGATCAGCACGACCGAGTGTTCCTGAAGGTTGTGGCTCTCGCCGGGGATATAGCTGATCACCTCGAAACCGTTGGTGAGGCGCACCTTGGCAACCTTCCGCATGGCCGAGTTCGGCTTCTTCGGCGTGGTGGTGTAGACGCGCGTGCAAACACCCCGCTTCTGCGGGCAACCCTGCAGGTGCTGGGACTTCTGGCGTTTCACTTTCGGCTGCCGCGGCTTGCGGATCAGCTGCTGGATTGTTGGCATTCCGGTTCCCCGTGTTGCAACCCGTTCAAATCTCGTCTTCGTCGACGCCTCGTGCGTCCACGAAGCGCGAAAGCCGCATGCGCTCCCATCTGCCCGGGAACGACGCGGTGGAATTCCAGAGGATCGGGGCTTGGGGGCCCGGATCGTGACCACTACAGTTCTGATTTCGGGCAAGGCGGACAAGGCCGCCGCCCCGAGTTCGCGCCGTATAGGAGGAGTCGGAGGGCTTGTCAACACCGATCCCCGCCAGAACGGCCCGCCAATGCACGGCCCAATGGCGCATCCTCCCCCTCGAAAGCCCCACCCTTCTTCTGGCTGGAAATATCCCGGGGGGGGCCGGGGGGCAGCGCCCCCCGGCGGGTCGCCCCGGCGCAAGCCGGGGCGAAACCCGAAAAGGCGCCCCCTTCCAACGAAACCGCCCCCGCCATCGCTGGCGGGGGCGCTTCCTCTCCGGCCGCAAGCGACGCCTACTCGTCGCGGCTCTCGGGCGTTTCGACGAGGCCGAAATCATCCTCGTCCGGCTCCATCACGTCCGTCGGGGCGACAAGCGCGGCCGCCGCCTCGGCCTCGGCGCGACGAGCCTCGATCACCTTCTGGTCGCGCTCGGAGGCGATCCGGCGCACGCGCTGGCTGGCCCCGCCGGTGCCCGCCGGGATCAACCGGCCAACGATGACGTTCTCCTTCAGCCCGACCAGCTTGTCGCGCTTGCCCTGCACGGCCGCCTCGGTCAGCACCCGCGTCGTTTCCTGGAACGAGGCGGCCGAGATGAAGGACCGGGTCTGGAGCGACGCCTTGGTGATGCCGAGCAGGATCGGCTGGCCCTCGGCGGCGCGCCCGCCCTTGGACATGACCTTTTCGTTGACCGCATCGAACTCGGCCTTGTCGACATGCTCGCCCTTCAGCAGGGTGGTGTCGCCCGACTCGAGGATCTCCCACTTCTGCAGCATCTGGCGGACGATCACCTCGATATGCTTGTCGTTGATCTTCACGCCCTGCAGCCGGTAGACTTCCTGCACCTCGTCAATCATGTAATTGGCCAGCGCCTCGACCCCCATGATCGCGAGGATGTCGTGCGGCGCGGGGTGGCCGTCCATGATGTAGTCGCCGCGCTGGACATAGTCGCCCTCCTGCACGGGGATGTGCTTGCCCTTGGGCACCATGTATTCCACCGGCTCCAGCGTATCGTCGGCAGGCTCGATGGTGATCCGGCGCTTGTTCTTGTAGTCGCGTCCGAACCGGACATAGCCGTCGATCTCGGCGATGATCGCGTGGTCCTTGGGACGGCGCGCCTCGAACAGTTCCGCCACGCGGGGAAGACCCCCGGTGATGTCCTTGGTCTTGGCGCCCTCGCGCGGAATCCGCGCGACCACGTCGCCGGCCTTGATCTCCTGCCCGTCCTCGATCGAGAGGATCGCATCGACCGACATCGGATAGGTCACCGGGTTGCCCTGCTCGGTGCGGACCGGTTCGCCGGTCTCGGGATCGACGATGAAGATCTCGGGCTTGAGATCGCCGCCCCTGGGCGCAGTGCGCCAGTCGGTGACGATCTTCTGGGTCATGCCCGTCGCGTCATCGGTCTCGTCACGCACCGAGATCCCGGTATAGAGGTCCACGAACTTGGCCACGCCCGCCTTTTCGGCGATGATCGGCAGGGTGTAGGGGTCCCATTCGAACAGCTTGTCGCCGCGCTTGACCGTGGCGCCCTCGGTCACGAAGACCTTGGTGCCGTAGCCGGTCTTGAAGCTCGCCCGCTCGACCCCGTTCTCGTCGATGATCGCAAGCTGCATGTTGCGGCCCGTCACGATCTGATCGCCCGAGGCATTCTCCAGCAGGTTCGGGTTGCGGAACACGATCCTGCCTTCCTGGCTGGCCTCCTGGAACGATTGCTGGCCACCCTGGGCGATGCCGCCGATGTGGAAGGTCCGCATCGTCAGCTGGGTGCCCGGCTCGCCGATCGACTGGGCGGCGATGATGCCGACCGCCTCGCCGACATTGACCATGGTACCGCGGGCAAGGTCGCGCCCGTAGCAGGCGGCGCAGACGCCTTCCTCGGCCTCGCAGGTCAGCGGGCTGCGGATGCGCACCATGGCCACGCCGGCCTTCTCGATCGCGTCGGCCTTGCGCTCGTCGATCAGTTCGTTGCGGCTGACCAGCACCTCGTCGGTGCCGGGTTTCAGCACGTCATCGGCCGAGACCCGGCCCAGCAGGCGCTCGGACAGCGAGGCCACCACCTCGCCATCGTTGACCGCCGCCTCGCAGGTAATCGCCTTGTCGGTGCCGCAATCGTTCTGACGCACGATGCAGTCCTGCGCGACATCCACCAGACGCCGCGTCAGATAGCCCGAGTTTGCGGTCTTGAGCGCGGTATCGGCCAGGCCCTTGCGGGCGCCGTGGGTCGAGTTGAAGTATTCGAGAACGGTCAGACCTTCTTTGAAGTTCGAGATGATCGGAGTCTCGATGATCTCGCCCGACGGCTTGGCCATCAGGCCACGCATGCCGCCCAGCTGCTTCATCTGGGCGGGCGAGCCGCGCGCGCCCGAGTGGGACATCATGTAGACCGAGTTCGGCTCCATCTCGGCGCCGGTGTCGTCCACACGGACGGCCGAGATCTCGGCCATCATCGCGGCGGCCACCTCGTCGGAGCATTTCGACCAGGCATCGACGACCTTGTTGTATTTCTCGCCCTGGGTGATCAGGCCGTCCATGTATTGCTGTTCGAACTCCTTGACCTGGTCGCGGACACCCTCGACGATGGTCCATTTCGTCTCGGGAATGACCATGTCGTCCTTGCCGAAGGAGATGCCCGCCTTGAACGCCTCCCTGAAGCCCATCGACATAATCTGGTCGCAGAAGATGACCGACTCCTTCTGGCCACAATAGCGGTAGACGGTATCGATGACCTGCTGCACCTCCTTCTTGCGCAGAAGACGGTTGACCAGTTCGAACGGCGCCTTGGCGTTCAGCGGCAGCAGCGCGCCCAGGCGCACCCGGCCCGGCGTCGTCTCGTAACGCTTCATCACCTCGTTGCCATGCTCGTCGATCTGCTTGATCCGCGCGGTGATCTTCGCGTGCAGATGCACCTCGCCCGCGTCCAGCGCGTGCTGGACCTCGTCGACATCGGCGAAGGCCATGCCCTCGCCCTTCATGCCCCGGCGTTCCATCGAGACGTAGTAAAGGCCCAGCACCATGTCCTGCGAGGGCACGATGATCGGCGCGCCGTTGGCGGGCGACAGCACGTTGTTGGTGGACATCATCAGCACGCGCGCCTCGAGCTGTGCCTCGAGCGAGAGCGGCACGTGAACCGCCATCTGGTCGCCGTCAAAGTCAGCGTTGAAGGCCGAACAGACCAGCGGATGCAGCTGGATAGCCTTGCCTTCGATCAGGACCGGCTCAAACGCCTGGATTCCCAGACGGTGCAGCGTCGGCGCGCGGTTCAGCAGCACCGGGTGTTCGCGGATGACCTCGTCGAGAATGTCCCAGACCTCGGGGCGTTCCTTCTCGACCAGCTTCTTGGCCTGTTTCACCGTCGACGACAGGCCCTTGGCTTCGAGCCGCGAATAGATGAACGGCTTGAACAGTTCCAGCGCCATCTTCTTGGGCAGGCCGCATTGGTGCAGCTTGAGTTCCGGCCCGGTCACGATGACCGAGCGGCCCGAGAAGTCCACCCGCTTGCCCAGCAGGTTCTGCCGGAACCGGCCCTGCTTGCCCTTGAGCATGTCGGACAGCGACTTCAGCGGGCGCTTGTTCGCGCCCGTTATGACGCGGCCGCGGCGGCCGTTGTCGAACAGCGCGTCCACCGATTCCTGAAGCATCCGCTTTTCGTTGCGCACGATGATGTCCGGCGCGCGCAGCTCGATCAGCCTTTTCAGACGGTTGTTGCGGTTGATGACCCGGCGGTAAAGGTCGTTCAGGTCCGAGGTGGCGAAGCGGCCGCCATCGAGCGGCACCAGCGGGCGCAGTTCCGGCGGAATGACCGGGATCACGGTCAGCACCATCCACTCCGGCCGGTTGCCGGATTCAAGGAAGCTTTCGACGACCTTCAGCCGCTTGATGATCTTCTTGGGCTTCAGCTCGCCCGTGGCTTCCTTCAGTTCCTCGCGCAGCCGCTCGGCCTCGGCCTCGAGGTCGATCTGGGCCAGCATGTCGCGGATCGCCTCGGCGCCGATCCCGGCTGTGAAGGCGTCGGCGCCGTACTGGTCCTGGGCGTCGAGATATTCTTCCTCGGTCATCATCTGGCCGTAGGAAAGGTCGGTCAGACCCGGCTCGATCACGACGTAGTTCTCGAAATAGAGAACGCGCTCCAGATCGCGCAGCGTCATGTCCAGCATCAGGCCGATGCGGCTGGGCAGCGATTTCAGGAACCAGATATGCGCGACGGGGGCGGCCAGTTCGATATGGCCCATGCGTTCGCGCCGGACCTTCTGCAGCGTCACCTCGACGCCGCATTTCTCGCAGACGACGCCGCGATACTTCATGCGCTTGTACTTGCCGCACAGGCACTCGTAATCCTTGATCGGCCCGAAGATCCGCGCACAGAACAGTCCGTCACGCTCGGGCTTGAAGGTGCGGTAGTTGATCGTCTCGGGCTTCTTGATCTCGCCATAGGACCAGCTGAGGATCCGTTCCGGCGAGGCGAGCGAGACCTTGATCTCGTCGAACTGCTTGGGCGCGGCAAGCGGGTTGAAGGGGTTCGTGGTCAGTTCCTGGTTCATCGTTCGATCCTTGAAAGGCTGGCGGAAAGGAGGAAGGGCGGTGGGTTGGCACCCACCCTACGAAACCGGCGTAGGGTGGGTGAAACCCACCATTCGGGGCTTGCCCTACTCGTCCTCCTCCGCATCCAGGAGTTCCATGTTCAGCCCGAGGCCGCGGACTTCCTTCACCAGAACGTTGAAGGATTCCGGCACGCCGGCCTCGAAATTGTCCTCGCCCTTGACGATCGATTCGTAGACCTTGGTCCGGCCTGCCACGTCGTCGGACTTCACCGTCAGCATCTCCTGCAGGGTGTAGGCGGCGCCATAGGCTTCCAGCGCCCAGACCTCCATCTCGCCGAAGCGCTGGCCGCCGAACTGGGCCTTGCCGCCCAGGGGCTGCTGGGTGACCAGACTGTAGGGCCCGGTCGAGCGCGCGTGGATCTTGTCGTCCACCAGGTGGTGCAGCTTGAGGATGTACTTGACGCCCACGGTCACGGGGCGGGCGAAGCGCTCGCCCGTTCTGCCGTCGAACAGCACCGACTGCCCCGAAGTGTCGAAGCCCGCGCGTTTCAGCGCGTCGTTGACATCGGCCTCCTTGGCGCCGTCGAAGACAGGTGTCGCGATCGGCACGCCGCGGGTCACCGTCGCGGCGGCCTCGATCAGGGTTCCCTCGTCCATATCCCTGATGCCCTCTTCGTAGACATCGTCGCCATAGGCCAGCCGCATCGCCTCGCGCACCGGGGTCAGGTCGCCCGTGCGCCGGTATTCGCCCAGCGCATCGTCGATCTTGATCCCCAGGCCGCGCGCGGCCCAGCCCATATGAGTTTCGAGTATCTGGCCCACATTCATCCGCGAGGGCACGCCCAACGGGTTGAGGACGATATCGACGGGCGTGCCATCCGCGAGGAAGGGCATGTCCTCCATCGGCACGACCTTGGAGACGACGCCCTTGTTGCCGTGACGGCCGGCCATCTTGTCACCGGGTTGCAGCTTGCGCTTCACCGCGATGAAGACCTTGACCATCTTCATCACGCCGGGCGGCAGGTCGTCGCCGCGGCGCACCTTTTCGACCTTGTCCTCGAAGCGGTGGTCGAGCGCGCGGCGCTGGGCCTCGAACTGGGCATTCAGCGCCTCGACCTCGGCGGCGTCCTGTTCGCCTTCGAGCGCCAGTTGCCACCACTGTCCGCGCGAGAGCGAGGCAAGCAGATCCTCGGTGATCTGTGCGTTCGCGGGGACGCCCTTGGGCCCCTTGACCGCCACCTTGCCCAGGATCATCGACTTCAGGCGCGCATAGATGTTGCGCTCGAGGATCGCCAACTCGTCATCGCGGTCGCGGGCCAGGCTTTCCACCGCCTCGCGCTCGATCTGCAGCGCGCGCTCGTCCTTGTCGACGCCGTGACGGTTGAACACGCGCACTTCGACCACGGTGCCGTAATCGCCCGGCGGCAGGCGCAGCGAGGTATCGCGCACGTCGGACGCCTTCTCGCCGAAGATGGCGCGCAGCAGTTTTTCCTCGGGCGTCATCGGGCTTTCGCCCTTGGGCGTGATCTTGCCCACAAGGATGTCGCCCGGGCCGACCTCGGCACCGATATAGACGATGCCCGCCTCGTCGAGATTGCGCAGCGCCTCTTCACCAACGTTCGGGATGTCGCGGGTGATTTCCTCGGGTCCGAGCTTGGTGTCGCGGGCGGCAACCTCGAATTCCTCGATATGGATCGAGGTGAAGACGTCATCGCGCGCGATGCGTTCCGAGATCAGGATCGAGTCCTCGTAGTTGTAGCCGTTCCAGGGCATGAAGGCGACGATCACGTTGCGGCCGACCGCCAGTTCGCCCATATCCGTGCAGGGTCCGTCGGCGATCACCTCGCCCTTGGTGACCGTATCGCCCACCTTCACCAGGGGACGCTGGTTGATGCAGCTGTTCTGATTCGAGCGCTGGAACTTGCGCAGGCGGTAGATGTCCACGCCCGCGTCGCCGAGCTCCAGATCCTCGGTGGCCCGCACGACGATCCGCTGGGCATCGACCTGGTCGATGACGCCCGCCCGGCGCGCCTGGATCGCGGCGCCACTGTCGATGGCGACCTTGCGCTCCATCCCCGTTCCGACGAAGGGCGCCTCGGCCTGGATCAGCGGCAGCGCCTGGCGCTGCATGTTCGACCCCATCAGCGCGCGGTTGGCATCGTCGTTTTCAAGGAACGGGATCAGCGAGGCGGCGACCGATACCAGCTGTTTCGGCGAGACGTCGATCAGGTCGACGTTTTCGCGCGGCGCCATGGTGTATTCGCCCGACTGGCGTGTGTTCACCAGATCGTTGACGAAGCGGCCCTGCTCGTCGAGCTTCGCGTTCGCCTGGGCGACGGTGTGGCGCATCTCCTCGGTGGCGGACATGTAGTTGACCTCGTCGGTCACCTGTCCGTCGACCACCTTGCGATAGGGCGTCTCGATGAAGCCGTACTTGTTCACCCGCGCAAAGGTCGCGAGGCTGTTGATCAGGCCGATATTCGGGCCTTCCGGCGTCTCGATCGGACACATCCGGCCGTAATGGGTCGGGTGCACGTCGCGCACCTCGAAGCCCGCGCGCTCCCGCGTCAGGCCGCCCGGGCCAAGCGCCGAGAGGCGGCGCTTGTGGGTGACTTCCGACAGCGGGTTGGTCTGGTCCATGAACTGCGACAACTGGCTGGAGCCGAAGAACTCGCGCACCGCGGCGGCCGCGGGTTTCGCGTTGATCAGATCCTGCGGCATCACCGTGTCGATCTCGACCGAGGACATCCGCTCCTTGATCGCGCGCTCCATGCGCAACAGGCCAACGCGATACTGGTTTTCCATCAGCTCGCCGACCGAGCGCACCCGGCGGTTACCCAGATGGTCGATATCGTCGATCTCGCCCTTGCCGTCGCGCAGTTCCACCAGCGCCTTGATGCAGGCGATGATATCGTCGCGGCGCAGGGTGCGCTGGGTGTCAGGCGCGTCGAGTGCGAGGCGCATGTTCATCTTGACCCGGCCCACGGCGGACAGGTCATAGCGCTCGGCATCGAAGAACAGCGTTTCGAACAGGTTCGTCGCGGCCTCGACGGTCGGCGGCTCGCCCGGACGCATGACGCGGTATATGTCCATGAGCGCGGTGTCGCGGCCCATGTTCTTGTCCGCCGCCATGGTGTTGCGGATGTAGGGACCGACATTGACGTTGTCGATGTCGAGCACCGGGATCTCGGTGATGCCGGCATCCAGCAGTGCCTTGAGCGTGCCGCCCGACACTTCGCCATCGCGGTCGAGTTCCCAGGTCAGTTCGTCCCCGGCCTCGACATAGATCGCGCCGGTCTCCTCGTTGATGATGTCCCTTGCGACATAGCGGCCGACGATCTGGTCGAACGGCACCAGGAGCTCGGTGACCTTGCCCTCCTCGATCAGCTTCTTGACCTGGCGCGGCGTGACCTTGTCGCCGGCCTTGCAGATCACCTCGCCGGTGGCGGCATCGACGAGGTCGTAGGTCGGACGGGTGCCGCGCACCCGCTCGGGGAAGAAGCGGGTAACCCAGCCGCGGTTCTTTTCCAGCCGGAACTGGACGGTGTCGTAATAGGCATCCATGATGCCTTCTTGGTCGAGCCCGAGCGCGTAAAGCAGGGTCGTGACCGGCAGCTTGCGGCGGCGGTCGATGCGCGCGAAGACGATGTCCTTGGCGTCGAACTCGAAATCCAGCCACGAGCCGCGATAGGGGATGATGCGGCAGGCAAACAGCAGCTTGCCCGAGCTGTGCGTCTTGCCCTTGTCATGATCGAAGAAGACGCCCGGCGAGCGGTGCATCTGGGAAACGACCACCCGCTCGGTGCCGTTGACGATGAAGGTGCCGTTCGGCGTCATGAGCGGCATGTCGCCCATGAACACGTCCTGCTCCTTGATGTCCTTGACCGACTTGGCGCCGGTATCCTCGTCGATATCGAACACGATCAGGCGCAGCGTCACCTTCAGCGGGGCCGCATAGGTCATGTCGCGCTGCATGCATTCGTCGACATCGTATTTCGGCTTTTCAAGCTCGTATTTCACGAACTCCAGCACCGACGTCTCGTTGAAATCCTTGATCGGGAAGACCGACTGGAACACCCCCTGGAGGCCCTCGCCGTCGGCGGGCGCCGGTCCGTCGCCCGAGTTCAGGAAAAGGTCATACGAGGACTTCTGCACCTCGATGAGGTTCGGCATCTCCAGCACTTCGCCGATCTTGCCGTAATATTTGCGGAGTCGCTTCTGGCCAAGGTAGGTCTGCGCCATGTCTGTGGTCTCACCTTTCGTCTGTCGCGTCTGCGCGATGCCGTCGGGCCACGGCCGCGCGCCGCTCACGAAACAGGGGGAGAGGTTCCATTCCTGCAAGCCGTCCCACCGGCCGCTCCCGAACCTCGAACCGCGCCTTGAAAAGGGCTCGGGCGATGCAAGCCCTTTTCAAGACAGGTCCGGCCGGACCCGGGATTCGTCCCCCGGACCCAGCCTTTTCATGCGCATCGCGGGCAACACGCCCGCGCCCGGATCACTTGAGCTCGACTTCGGCGCCAGCCGCTTCGAGCTTGCCCTTGATCTCTTCGGCTTCCGACTTGGAGACCTGCTCCTTGACGGCCTTTCCGCCGGCCTCGACGAGGTCCTTGGCTTCCTTGAGGCCGAGACCGGTGATCGCGCGGACTTCCTTGATCACGTTGATCTTGTTGGCGCCGGCGCTCTTGAGGATCACGTCGAACTCGCTCTGCTCTTCGGCGGCGGCGGCATCGCCACCGGCGGCGGGACCGGCCATCATCACGGCGCCGCCGGCGGCGGGCTCGATGCCGTATTCGTCCTTCAGGATCGTTTTCAGTTCCTGCGCCTCGAGCAGCGTGAGGTTCACGATCTCTTCGGCAAGTTTCTTCAGATCAGCCATTTTCTGTTCCGTTCTTTACACATGTTCTGTTCCAACGCGAGGCCGGTGCGGCCCACGCGGGATCACGAAGTTGCTCAAGCGGCTTCCGCACGCTCCTCGATGGTCGAGAGGATGCTTGCGATATTGGAAGCGGGCGCGCCAATGGCACCGGCGATGCTGCTGGCGGGTGCACCGATGCAGCCGACGATCGAGGCGATAAGCTCCTCGCGCGACGGCATGTCGGACACTGCCTTGACACCGGCCCGGTCCAGGGCCGCCTCACCCATCGCCCCGCCGAGGATCTCGAATTTCGAGTTGTCCTTGGCAAAGGCTTCCGCGACCTTGGCTGCCGCCACAGGATCTTCGGAATAGGTGAGCACGGTCATGCCCGTCAGAAGGCTGGCGATGCTGGCGCAAGGCTTTCCTTCCAGGGCGATCTTGGCGAGCCTGTTCTTGGCGACGCGTACGGATCCGCCCGCCGCACGCATGCGCGCGCGCAGATCCTGCATCTCGGCAACCGTGAGACCCGCGTAGTGTGCAACCACCACGACGCCAGAGCTTTCGAAGATCTGGCCGAGTTCCTCGACCACTTTCTCTTTCTGGGCTCTATCCACAGTTTCACTCCAGTTTGGGGGTCACCCCCCGGCTCAGGTCTGCCGGACCGAAGTCCGGCGTTCGGGTCCGCGAGGTCCCGAGGCCAGGATCGCCCGAAGGTCAGACCTTCGCGAAATCTGTCTCGTTTCCCCATCTCGGGAAGGACATTAAGCGCCCCCAGCGGGCCGCACCCTCCGTCTCGGACAGGACGGGGCGTCGCCGCCCCGCCATTCCCGGGCACGAGACCCGGAAATACGCGTG
>NZ_DSDD01000431.1:0-13692 GCF_011048875.1 Rhodovulum sp. | reverse complement strand
CGCGCTGGTGCCCGCCACCGGGCCGGTCGCGCCGGTCGCCCAGGTCTTCATGGGACCGGGGCGGCATCTGGTGCATTACCCGCTGCGCGGCGGCGAGCTGATCAACATCGTCGCCGTCGAGGAGCGCGAAATCTGGGCCGATGAGGGCTGGAACCACGATGACGCCCCCGAGAACCTGCGCCGCGCCTTCGCCGATTTCGGCGCTGGGGTGCCCGAGCTTCTCGCCCGGGTCGATCATGTGAACCTCTGGGGACTGTTCCGCCACCCCGTGGCGGCGCGCTGGTATTCGGGCCCCGCGGCGATCCTCGGCGATGCGGCGCATCCAACGCTGCCCTTCCTCGCCCAGGGCGCGAACATGGCGCTCGAGGATGCCTGGGTGCTGGCAGCCTGCCTCGAACGCCATTCCGACACCGAAACCGCCTTCGCCGCCTACCAGGCCGAACGCCGCCCGCGCACGATCAGGATCGTCGACATGGCCTCGAAGAACGCGCGCAACTACCATCTCAGCTCGCCACCCCTGCGCGCACTTGCCCATACCGCGCTGCGGCTCGGCGGAGCACTCGCCCCGGGTGGCGCGCTCAAGCGCTTCGACTGGGTCTATGCCCATGACGTCGCCGCCCGCTACCCCCTGACAGCCGCCCCGATGCCCTGAAATTCTGCCCCTGCGGCTTCTTCTTGGCCGAAATACCCCCGCCGGAGGCACGCGGCCGCAAGGCCGCGCCACGCCCAACCCCGGACAAGCGGGGCGCAAGCCCCGCGCGGGCCGGGGGCGGGAGCACCGCGCCGCTTCGGCTCAGGCGTCCAGCGTCACCCAGACCGGCACATGGTCCGACGGCTTCTCGCGGCCGCGCTGCTCGGCCTCGATCCGGCATTCCGTCATCAGGTCGGCCGCCTGCGGGCTCAGCAGCAGGTGATCGATGCGGATGCCGTCATTGCGGCTCCACGCGCCCGCCTGATAGTCCCAGAAGGAATAATGCCCGGGCCCCTGCACCCGCGCCCGGAACGCCTCGGTATAGCCCAGGTTGATGATCCGCCGGAACGCCGCCCGCGTCCGGGGCAGGGCCAGCGCATCGCTTGCCCAGGCCTCGGGCCGCGCCGCGTCCTCGTCCTGCGGGATCACGTTGTAATCGCCCGCCATCACCACCGGCTCCTCGCTTTCCAGCAGGGCCTTGGCGCGGGCCTCCAGCCGCGCCATCCAGGCCAGCTTGTAATCATATTTCGGCCCCGGCGCCGGGTTGCCATTGGGCAGGTAGAGACAGCACAGCCGCACCGCCCGCGCCCCCATCACGGTGGCCTCGATCCAGCGCGCCTGTTCATCCCCCGCATCGCCCGGCAGGCCCTGCGTCACGTCTTCCAGCGGCCGTTTCGACAGGATCGCGACGCCATTGAACCCCTTCTGGCCATGGGTTTCCACGTTGTAGCCGCGCTCCTCGAAGGGCGCGCGCGGAAACGCCTCGTCAATCGACTTGATCTCCTGCAACAGCGCCACATCGGGTGCGGAGTCGTCCAGCCAGGCCAGCACCGTCTCGATCCGCGCCTTGATCCCGTTGATGTTGTAGGTCGCAATCCGCATCAGCCCTCCGCCCGCCGTCCGGTCCCGGCCGGACTATCGGCGGCTGCGGGGGGAATGTCCATGCAATCGGCATCCTGCCCGGCCGCGGCCAGCCACAGCGCGTCAAGCGCGCGAAGCTCGGCCGGATCGAAGCGCTCGGGATCGTTCCAGCCCAGCCCCTCCGGCGCCCGGTAGCCAAGCGCCGCCTCGCGGTCCAGCGCGGTGCGGGCGTCGAACCGGCCGGGCGCGCGGGGCAGGCTGGCCGGGGTCGCACGCGGAAAGACCAGTCGGCTCTTGCCGGCCGAGAGGTTGACCATGGCACAGCCCGCCGCTGAGGCCAGCACCATCAGCCGCGCGGATTTCGCCTCCAGCGATTGCAGGGTGATGTCGTCGCGCAAGGGATCGGCCCGGCCGGTGCCGTAGAAATGGGTGGGGCCGCTCTGCGGGTAGACCATGTCGCAACCAGGCATCGCGATCACCCGCGGCCGATAGGTCCAGAGCGCCCAGTAGGCCGCGGTAAAGGCCATCGTGGCGCCGCAATAGACCACTCCGCCATGGGCATTCATCGCTGGCACGAATGCGGTCTCGTCGACCAGTATCTGGCACGGGCCGGGCGCGGGGGGCAGGCGGTCGGGTGGCAGGTCGTGGGGAAAGATCACAGCGTCCCAATCAGGCCGCACACGCCAGGCATTGTTGATCGCCACGATCCGCGCGAACGGTACCCGAGGCCATGACCGGCACCGCAGAACGCCGGGGCCGGAGCCCAGCAAGAGCAGGTTCGTCATCGGCCCCCACCGTCCCTTTTGCCGTTTTTCGACAAGTCAGGGCCCGTGCGGGCCGCGACCATGGCGGATGTTCAGGGATCCTTGCGGACGGTCTTCCGGCCGGTGATCATCGGGCGGATCAGATCCTCGCCCTTCCATTTGCGATAGAACCCGATGGCGGCGACATGCAGCACAACCAGCCCCAGAACCACCCAGCCCAGCGTGGCATGCCAGGCCAGCGCCGTGCGCGAGGTCGTGGTGCTGACCTCGCGGGCAAGGGGGCCCGCATTGACGTAGTCCTCGGGATCCGCGATCAGCCCCAGCCCCGCATGGACCGCCAGAACGCCCAACAGGACGAACACGAAGAACCCGCCCAGCGGGTTGTGCCCGCGCCAGTAGCTGGGTTCGCGCCGGACCATGTGGAGCACATATTTCCCGATCGAGACGGGACCGTAGCGAAAATTGCCGAAGCGCGCATGTTCCGGGCCGACAAAGCCCCAGATCAGGCGGAACGCCAGCAGGCCCAGCACGGCATAGCCGAACCAGAAATGCAGCGTCATCACGTTGGGCCCGAACTTGCCCAGCCCCCAGGCGCCGACCACTGCGATCGCCAGCAGCCAGTGGAAAAGCCGCAAGAGAGGATCCCAGACCCGGATGGTCTCGATCTCGACAGCTGCGTTGTCGGCCCGGGCGGTCTCGCCGCCCGGACCGGCACCATGGGTGCCCCTATCCTTCATCGCTCAGAAATCCCGGGCGCGGTAATTGTCGTGGCACTCCTTGCAGGCGCCGCCCAGCCGCTGAACGGCACCGCCCAGCTCGGCGCGGTCAAGCCCGGCGACCTCGTTCAGCTTCTCGACCGCCTGCACGAAGGCCATGCCCTTTTCCTGCACGCCGGCACCGTCTTCCCAGATCTTGGGCAGCGCGCGGGTCTTGCCGGGCATGTCGGCATTCGAGGTGCCGGGGGCGTAGAGATGGCCCATGTTGTAGGCGGTCAGCAGCTTCAGGTTGTCGGCATGGGTCTGGGCGGCCGCGCCGTCATACTCGATATCGCCCTTCGCCATTGAGGCCAGGACGCTCATGTCGGCTCCCAGCATCGAATAGAAGCCACGGCGGGCATCCACGACCTCCTGCAGGTCGGCGGCGATCCCTGCGGCCGGGACGGTCGCCAGGGCGGCGGTGATCAAAAGAACCTTGCGCATGAAACTCTCCCTTTGGTGATCGGGACTATCCCGTCTTCCGGGCTAGCACGTGACCGTCCTTGCGTCACATTACAGTTGTATGTTGTGTGGTTCACACCACGGTGCCTTGGGGCGATCTGGCGCGTTTGCGTTCATTCGGCCCGGTTTCCGTGCGGATCCGGCCGATGCGCAGGCGCCCTGCGCATATGCACAGACGGTGCAGCGCGGTCACGGTCCAGCCATGACGTCGACCGCAGACAGCTGCGCGGTATCGGCGCGGCGCGCGCGGGCGGCCGCAACCAGCGCGGCAAAGAGTGCGCGCTGGCGGCGGGCGTAAGGCAGGTGTTCGGGATGCCACTGCACCCCAAGGGCAAAGGGATCGCGGATTCGCTCGACCGCCTGGATCATGCCGCCGCGGTCGCGCGCGGCGACCACCAGATCCGCGCCCAGCCGGTCCACGGCCTGGGAATGCAGCGCGTTGACCTTCATCGGCGCGGTCCCCGCGATCTCGGCCAGCCTTGTGCCGGGTTCGACCGCGATCCGCTTCTTCGGCAGGATCGTCCAGCACCGGTCGGAGGCGGTATAGGTGCCATAGGCATCCTGGTGCAGGTTGCCGCCCAGTGCTACGTTTATCATCTGCGCCCCCCGGCAGATGCCCAGCACCGGGATCCCGCGGGCGATGGCGGCCTCGACCAGCGCCCGTTCCAGCGCGTCGCGTGCCGGGTCCAGCCGGGCCGAGGTCACGATCTGCCCATCGTAGAGATCGGGCGAGATGTCGTCGCCGCCGCCGATGATCAGCCCGTCCACCTCCTCCAGATCGGCGGGCCGTCCCGCGCCCCAGCGCCGCGCGCGACCGCCCGCAAGCCAGAGGTTCAGCGCCACCAGCGGGAAGATGCGCCAGCCCGAGCGCGCCGAAACCGTAACCGCGATCTGCGGGCGTCCGCTCATGCCGACGTCCACAGTTCCAGATCGCCCAGCCGGTCCTCCAGATGGGCGAACCAGTCGCCCCGCGTCGTGGTCAGCGCGGCGCGATAGTCCAGCCATTCGCCCGCCAGCCGGTCCAGCGCCGCGCCGTCGGCGGCCAGCCGCTCGACCATCACCCAGCGGTTCCACTCATAGGCGATGCGCCAGCCGGCTTCGTCGATCCGGCAATCGGGCAGGCGATAGTGAAATGTCGGCCGCGCCGAGACCAGCCCGCCGTCGCCCAGCGCGCCGCTCACCCGGCCCTCGTCCAGATGGCGGAACAGCGGCAACAGGTCCAGCCCGCGATTGCGCGTCGGCGTCTCCGCCAGATAGGCGTCGATGAAATCGGCCAGGCTCCAGTCCACGGACTCGCCCGCCAGCCGGTCGACCAGGCGGCGCGGCCAGGGATCGACAAAGGGCAGAAGCCGCCGCGTGGGGTCGATCGGATCCGCCTTCCTCAGCCAGTCCTCGATCAGCGCGAAGGCGCGGGCCACGGGCAGGATCGCCTCGGTCGTCTCGTCCGCCACCGCGGGGTTCAGATGCACGCCGAAGCCCAGCAGGCGGCCGCGGCGGCTGCCCTGCGCCCCGGCCGCGCGCAACGCGCGCCGCAGCCGGTCAAGCGCGGGCAACTGCCGGGGCTCCAGCGGCGGCGTCACGATCTCGACCGGCACCACCGCGCGGCTCAGATCCAGCCCCAGATCGGCCAGCTTGCCGCTCGCCCTGTCGCGCCATTGCATGTCGAGACAGATCTCGACCGCGCCCCATTCGCTGTCCTCGACGACAAGATCATGCGCGGTCTTCTTGATCACCCGCCCGCCGATCGCATCGGCCACCAGCCGCGCCGCCCTTGCCTCGGTCAGCCCGCCGAACTCGATCTCGAATCCGGTCAAGCGCGGTGCGCCCTCGGCGTTGTTTTCCGGGCAGAGCGGCAGGAACCGGTCGCGCGGGATCAGGCTGGTGATGTTGTCCATGTCGGCCGGTCCTTTCCGGGCGCACCTCACATCGCGAAAGAGGTGCCGCAACCGCAGGAGCTTGCCGCGTTCGGGTTGTCGATCACGAAACGCGCCCCGATCAGTTCCTCGGTGAAGTCGATGACCGCGTTCGACAGGAACGGCAGCGAGACCGGATCGACCACCACCCGCTCGCCCCCGCCTTCGAGCAACAGGTCGTCCTCGGCGGGGGTGTCCAGCGTGATCGCATACTGGAACCCCGAACAGCCGCCGCCCTCGACAGCGATGCGCAGCGCCTTGCCCTGCGCCGCAGCCCCGATCTCGGCCAGCCGGGAAAAGGCGCGCTCGGTAACTTTCGGAGGCAGCGTCAGGTCCATCGCGGAATCCCCTGTGTGCAAACGATCTTTCCTCAAATATATGGATTTGAGGATTGCGAACAAGCGAAGAGGCCCCATGCTCGCCCCCTGTGCCTGCGATCCGGCGGAAAGCCGCGGCCGCCTCTATGCCGAGCAGGAAAGCGCGTTCCGCTCGGCCTTCCAGCGCGACCGCGACCGGATCATCCATTCCTCGGCCTTCCGCCGACTGATGCACAAGACACAGGTCTTCGTGGTGCATGAGGGCGACAGCTTCCGCACGCGGCTGACCCATTCGATCGAGGTGGCGCAGGTCGCGCGCACCATCGCGGGCGTCCTGGGCCTGAACGGCGAACTGGCCGAGGCGGTGGCGCTGGCGCATGATCTGGGTCACACGCCCTTCGGCCATACCGGCGAGGATGCGCTGGCGGCCCTGATGGCGCCTTTCGGCGGGTTCGACCACAACGCGCAAGCCATCCGCATCGTGACAAGGCTGGAACGCCATTATGCCGGGTTCGACGGGCTGAACCTGACATGGGAGGCGCTGGAGGGCATCGCCAAGCATAACGGCCCCGTCGCCGGCCCGCTGCCCCATGCGCTGGCCGAGTACAATGCCCGCCACGACCTGGAACTGCACACCCATGCCAGCGCCGAGGCGCAGGTCGCCGCCCTGGCCGACGACATCGCTTACAACAACCACGACCTGCATGACGGGCTGCGCGCCGGGCTGTTCACCGAGGACGAACTGGCCGGTCTGCCGATCCTCGACACCTGCTTTGCCGAGGTCGACCGCGCCTGGCCAGGGCTCGACTGGAAGCGCCGCCGCCACGAGGCGACGCGCCGCTTCTTCGGCGTGATGGTCGAGAACGTGATCGCCGAGGCCCGCCGCCTGCTGGCCGAGGCCGCACCCGCCAGCGCCGCCGAGGTGCGCGGGCTGGGCTGCCCGGTGATCCGCTTCAGCGATCCGCTCTGGGCCGATCTGCGTCAGATCCGCGAGTTCCTGTTCCGCCGGATGTATCGTGCGCCCAGCGTCATGGCGGTGCGCGCCGAGGTGACGCGCGTGGTCGAGGAATTGTTCCCGATCTACCTGGCCGACCCCGCGCATCTGCCCTCGAAATGGCGCGAGGATGTGGCCGCCGTGCCGGACGTCACCGCGCTGGCGCGGATCGTGGCCGATTACATCGCGGGCATGACCGACCGTTTTGCCTTGCAGGAACATGCCCGCCTGACCGGGACCGAGCCCAAGCTGCCCGCCGCCTGGCGCGCGGCGACCGGCTGACCCGGGGCCGGTTGACGCGCCCGCGCCCGGTGGTAAACCGCCCGAGGCACCGAAAGGGATGGACATGAACCTCTTCACCGATCTCCGCGCGCTCGTGATCGACAGCCTGACCGCCATGGCCGCCGAGGGCGCGCTGCCTGCCGGGCTCGACCACGCGGCTGTCACGGTCGAGCCGCCGCGCGATCCGGCGCATGGCGACATGGCCACCAATGCCGCGATGGTGCTGGCCAGGCCCGCCGGTCTGAAACCCCGCGATATCGCCAAGATGCTGGCCCCGCGGCTGATGGCCGATCCGCGCGTGGATCTCGCCGAGGTGGCAGGCCCGGGCTTTCTGAACCTGCGGCTGGCGCCTTCGGTCTGGCAGGGGGTCGTCGGCCGGGTGCTGGCCGAGGGAGCCGGGTTCGGGCGCTCCGGCATGGGGCAGGGCGCGCGGGTCAATGTCGAATATGTCTCGGCCAACCCGACGGGGCCGTTGCATGTGGGCCACACCCGCGGCGCAGTCTTCGGCGACGCGCTGGCAAACCTGCTGGCCTATTCCGGCCACGAGGTGACGCGGGAATACTACATCAACGATGGCGGCGCGCAGGTCGATGTGCTGGCCCGCTCGGTCTACCTGCGCTACCTCGAAGCGCATGGCCAACAGGTTGCCTTCGAGGACGGCACCTATCCCGGCGACTACCTGATCGAGGTCGGCCAGGCGCTGAAGGACAAGGTGGGCGACGCCTATCTCGGCCAGCCCGAGGAGGTCTGGCTGACCGAGGTGCGCGACTTCGCCACCGACCGGATGATGGACCTCATCCGCGCCGATCTGGCCGCCCTCGGCGTTACGATGGATGTCTTCTTCTCCGAGAAGTCGCTTTATGGCACCGGCCGGATCGAGGCCGCAATCGAGACGCTGAAGGCCCGCGGCCTGATCTATGTCGGCGTGCTGGAACCGCCCAAGGGCAAGATGCCCGAGGACTGGGAGCCGCGCGAACAGACCCTGTTCCGCTCCACCGAACATGGCGACGACGTGGATCGGCCGATCATGAAATCGGACGGCGCATGGACCTATTTCGCGCCCGATATAGCCTATCATTTTGACAAGATTTCCAGAGGCTTCGACGCGCTTATTGATGTGTTTGGTGCGGATCACGGCGGCTATGTCAAGCGGATGAAGGCGGCCGTGTCCGCTCTGTCGGATGGCCGCGTGCCGCTCGACATAAAGCTCACGCAGCTGGTCAAGCTCTACCAGAATGGCGAACCCTTCAAGATGTCCAAGCGCGCGGGCACCTTCGTCACGCTGCGCGACGTGGTCAAGCAGGTGGGCCCCGACGTCACCCGGTTCGTCATGCTGACGCGCAAGAACGACGCGCCGCTGGATTTCGACTTTGCCAAGGTGCTGGAACAGTCCAAGGACAATCCGGTCTTCTACGTCCAGTATGCCAATGCCCGCGTGTGCAGCGTGTTGCGCAAGGCGGCCGAGGCGGGGATCGCGTCCGATGACGCCACGCTGACGGCGGCGGATCTGACGAAACTCGGGCACGCGGCCGAGATCGCGGTGGCGAAAAAGCTGGCCGAATGGCCGCGTCTGGTCGAGATCGCGGCCCGCACGCATGAGCCCCACCGCGTCGCGTTCTACCTGTACGAACTGGCCTCCGAATTCCACGCGCTCTGGAACCGGGGCAACGATCTGCCCGCGCTGCGCTTCCTGCAGGAGGGCGATGCAGCCACAAGCCAGGCCAAAATCGCGCTGGCGCGTGCCGTTTCCGTTGTGATTTCCGCCGGCCTTGGTATTCTCGGCGTCACTCCGGTCGAGGAAATGCGCTGAAAAACAAGGCGCAACCCGCCCGGGCCGAGACAGGCAAGAACCAACCGGGGACAAAGAGCCCCGGAACATGAGGCGGCAATGGCAGATATCGAATACGACGCATTCCGTGCGCCGGGTCCGGGCGATGCCCGGCCGGGCATCAAGACCGCGCTGCACTGGGCCGGGGGCGCGCTGTCGCTTTCGCTGGTGGCAGGGCTTTGTGTCTGGGGCTACCAGATCCTCGTGCGCGATGTCAGCGGCGTGCCCGTGGTGCGCGCGCTCGAAGGGCCGATGCGGATCGCCCCCGAGGATCCGGGCGGTCGTCAGGCCGATCACCAGGGGCTGGCGGTGAACCGCGTCGCCGCCGATGGCGAGGCCGCGCCGCCCGCCGACACGCTGCGCCTTGCCCCGAACCCGCTGGCGCTGACCGAAGAGGACCGTCCGCGCGCCGAACTGGCCCCGCTGGACCTGGCCGCGCCTGCCCCGACGCCGTGGGACGAGGAGGCCGATCAGCAAGTCCAGGAGGCGTTCACGCTGGCGCCCGAGGCCGATGAGGCGGCCGATGCCGCGATGATGGCCGCCCTCGACGAGGCCACCGCGGACGAGATCACGCCACTGATGCAATTGCCCGCGGGCGCGCTCAGCCATTCGCCCCGCCCGGCGGCACGGCCCGATACCGAGGATCTCGCCGCCCGCGCCGCGATCGCGGCCGCCACCGCAGCGCTGATGCCGCGCAGTGCGGCCGAGCTTCCCGTGACCGAGGTGGTCGCGGGTACCGCGCTGGTCCAGCTTGGCGCCTTCGACGACGCCGAAGAGGCCCGCCTGGCCTGGGAGGGCCTGGCAGGCGAAGGGCGCTTCGCCGGGTTCTTCGACCGCAAGTCCCGCGTCATCCAGGCCACCGAGGGCGGCGGGCGCATCTTCTACCGGCTGCGCGCCGCGGGCTTCGACGACATCGCCGACGCGCGCCGGTTCTGTGCCGCGCTGATGGCCGAGGGCGTGGACTGCATCCCGGTGGTGGCCCGCTGATGCGGCGGGCCGGGGCATATATCCTCGGCTGCTCCGGCCCGGCGCTGACGGCGGCCGAGCGGCAGTTCTTCGCCCAGGCCAACCCGCTGGGCTTCATCCTGTTCGCGCGCAATGTCCGTGATCCCAGCCAGTTGCGCGCGCTGACCGAAAGCCTGCGCGCGGCTGTGGGCCGCGCCGCGCCGATCCTGATCGACCAGGAGGGTGGGCGCGTCCAGCGCCTGACCGCGCCGCATTGGCGGCAATGGGCGGCGGCCGCCGACCAGATCGCCACGGTCGGTCCCGAGAACGCGGCGCGCTCGATGTATCTGCGCTCGCGGCTGATCGCGCGCGAACTGAACTGGGCGGGCATCGACGTCAATTGCGCGCCGCTGGGCGATCTGGCCCGGCCCGAAACCCACAACGTGCTCAAGAACCGCTGCTACGGCTCGGACCCCGCCACCGTGGCCAGGATTGCCCGCGCCGTGGCCGACGGGCTGTTGCATGGCGGCGTGCTGCCCGTGCTGAAACACATCCCCGGCCATGGCCGCGCCACCGTCGACAGCCATCTTGACCTGCCGCGCGTCAAGACCCCGCTCTCGCAGCTTGAGACCACCGATTTCGCCGTCTTCCGCGCGCTTTCGGACCTGCCGCTGGGAATGACGGCCCATGTCATCTATGAGGCGCTGGATGGCGGCGCCCCTGTCACCACCTCAGGCGAGGCGATCATCTATATCCGCCGGGCGATGGGCTTTCAGGGTTTCCTGATGACCGACGACATCTCGATGCAGGCGCTGTCGGGCAGCATCGCCGCGCGCTGCGTGGCCAGCATCCGGGCAGGCTGCGATGCGGTCTTGCATTGCAACGGCAAACTGGCCGAAATGGAAGAGGTCGCCGAGGCCAGCGGTGCGCTGACCGAGAAAGCCGCGGCAAGGGCCTCGCGCGCGCTGGCCCGCCGCCGCCCGCCGGTGCCCGGCGAGGTTTCCGCGCTGGTGACCGAACTCGATGCGCTGCTGGGAAAGAGGCGCGATGCCTGAACAGGGCCCCGACAGTTTCACCGAGGGACCCGCGCGGGACCCCGTCGCCGCGCGGCTGGCGGCCGAGGCCCTGATCGTCGATGTCGAGGGCTTCGAGGGGCCGCTCGACATGCTGCTGACGCTGGCCCGCAGCCAGAAGGTCGACCTGCGCCGCATCTCGGTGCTGCATCTGGCCGAGCAATACCTGGCCTTTGTCGAACAGGCGCGGACGCTGCGCATCGAGCTTGCGGCCGATTACCTGGTGATGGCGGCCTGGCTTGCCTATCTCAAGTCGCGCCTTCTGCTGCCGCCCGATCCCACCGACGAGGGACCCTCGGGCGAGGATCTGGCCGCGCATCTGGCGTTCCAGCTTGAACGGCTCGAAGCGATGCGGGCGGTGGCCGCCCGGCTTCTGGGCCGCGACCAGAAGGGGCGCGACTTCTTCGTGCGCGGCATCCCCGAGGATGTGCGACGGGTGCGCCGGGTGCAGTATACCGCGACCCTTCTGGACCTGATGCAGGCCTATGCACGGATCCGCACCAAGGACGAGTTCCGCCCCTATGTCCTTGATCGCGATGCGCTTTACACGATGGAAGAGGCGCTGGAACGGATGCGCGGCCTGCTGGGCTATGCGGGCGAATGGATCGACCTGTCCAGTTGGCTGCCCGAGGGATGGCAGACCGATCCCGTGCGTCGGCGCACCGCCACCGCGGCGCATTTCGCCGCCAGCCTGGAACTTGCCAAGCAGGGCCAGATCGAGATCCGCCAGTCCGACACCTTCGCCCCGATCCATATCCGGCGGAAGCCCCGCGCATGACCCGGACCCCGCCCGAGCAGGAAGAAAGCCTTTTCGAGGCGCCGCCCGTCGGCGAGCAGGAGCGCATGGTCGAGGCGATCCTGTTCGCCTCGGCCGAGCCGCTGCGCGTGGCCGAACTGAACGCGCGGATGCCGCATGGCTGCGACGCGGCCCAGGCGCTGGCCCATCTTGCCCGCCGCTACGAGGGGCGCGGCGTGCGGCTGGTGCGCGTGGGCGAGGGCTGGGCGTTTCGCACCGCGCCCGATCTGGGCTTCCTGATGCAGAAAGAGACGGTCGAGCTGCGCAAGCTCAGCCGCGCCGCGATCGAGACGCTGGCGATCATCGCCTATCACCAGCCGGTGACGCGCGCCGAGATCGAGGAGATTCGCGGCGTCTCGGTCAGCCGGGGCACGGTCGATCAGTTGCTTGAGCTTGACTGGATCCGCTTCGGACGGCGCCGGATGACACCGGGACGGCCTGTCACCTATGTCGTGACCGAGGAATTCCTCGACCATTTCGGACTGGAAAGCGCGCGCGACCTGCCCGGGCTCAAGGAATTGCGCGCCGCGGGCCTGCTGGACAGCCACCCCATGCCCGGCGGCCCGGACGATGCCGAAGCCTCGGACGGCCAGGCCGACATGTTCGAGGACGAAAGCTGAGGCGCCAGCCTCAGCCCGCACCGATCTCGGCGAAGACCCGGTTCAGCGCGGCCTCCAGCTTGTCGAACATCTCGTCCATCTGCGCCTCGGTCACGATGAAGGGCGGGCACAGCACGATGGACTGGCCCAGCGGGCGGCAGATCAGCCCGTGATCGGTGCAGGTATTGGCGATCCGCTCGCTGACCGACAGGGGCGCGGGAAACGGCGCCTTCGTCGGCTTGTCGGCCACTGCCTCCAGCGCGCCCATCAGCCCCTTGCCGCGCCATTCCCCGATATGGGGATGCTCGGCCAGCCGCTTCAGCCCCGCCTCGAAACGCGGGGTCAGGGCGCGGACATTGTCCAGAAGCCCCTCGTCCAGGATCACGTCGATCGCTTTCAGCGCGATGGCGCAGCCGACCGGATGGCCCGATGCGGTGAAGCCATGGGGAAATTCCTCGACCGCCTCGGCCGCCGCCTGCAAACGGTCCGACAG
This sequence comes from Rhodovulum sp., assembly GCF_011048875.1. Taxonomy (NCBI): domain Bacteria; kingdom Pseudomonadati; phylum Pseudomonadota; class Alphaproteobacteria; order Rhodobacterales; family Paracoccaceae; genus Rhodovulum; species Rhodovulum sp. The sequence continues at coordinate 919 of NZ_DSDD01000431.1, read as the reverse complement.
GTCGGGGCCCAGGATCACGGCGCCCATCGGGAAATAACCCGCGGTCAGCGCCTTGGAACTGATGATCGCATCGGGGGTGAAGCCGTAGGTCTGGCAGCCCCAGACCTCGCCCGTCCGGCCGAAGCCGCAGATCACCTCATCCGCGATCAGCGGGATGTTATGGCGTTTCAGGACCGCCTGGATCGCCTGGAAATAGCCCTCTGACGGCGGGATCACCCCGCCCGCGCCGATCACCGGCTCGGCGAAGAAGCCCGCGATGGTCTCGGCCCCCTCGCGCGCGATGACCTCCTCCAGTTCGGCGGCCAGCCGGCGGGTGAACTCTGCCTCGCTCTCGCCCTCCCGCCCCTCGCGCCAGTAATGCGGGCAGGTCAGGTGGATGAACCCGGGCAGGGGCAGGCCGAACAGCGCGTTATAGGCCTTGCCCGTCATCGAGGCCGCGGCGACCGTGACCCCGTGATAGCCGTTCCAGCGCGTCAGGATCTTGCGCCGCTCGGGCTGCCCCTCGGCGCGGGACAGGAACCACAGCATCTTGAGCGCCGTGTCGTTCGCCTCGGATCCCGAATTGGTATAGAACACCTTGCCGCGGGCGAAGGGCGAGACCTCGATCAGTTTCTCGCTCAGCATCACGGTCTGGTCCGACATCCGCCCGAAAAACGCGTGATAGCCCGGAAGCCGGTCATATTGCGCCTTGGCGGCCCGGGCCAGACCGGGATGATCGAACCCCGCCACCATGTTCCACAGCCCCGAATTGGCGTCCAGATAGCGCCGCCCGGCCGTGTCGAAGATATAGGGACCCTCGCCATGGGTCATGACCACCGTGCCGCGCGCCTGCACCGAGGGCAGGTCGGTGAAGCCGTAGAAGCTGTGCATCTCGGCGCGGGCATCCCAGTCGTTCGGGGCGGTGTCGGGCATGTTCGGG
>NZ_DSDD01000226.1:0-13795 GCF_011048875.1 Rhodovulum sp. | reverse complement strand
TCAGCGTGGACTTGCCCGCGCCCGACGGCCCGATCAGCCCCACGACCTGCCCCTTTGGCACGGTAAAGCTGACATCGGTCAGCGCCTTGTCGCCGGTCTTGTAGACCTTGGTCAGCTTGTCGATGGTCAGCATGGGGCCTCCGTTCGGGACAGGGAAAACGGCAGGCGAGGGACGCCTGCCATGCGCATGTTAACAACGGTTCAGTTACAGGTGCGATTGATGCCGGTCGCGGCATCGATCTCGCGCAGCACCGACCGGTGTTCCTGAAAGGTGATGGGCATGAACTCATCCATGTCGAAGAGAGCGCAAGCAGCCCCGTGCGCCACACCGGCATGCATGGCCGGCGCTGCCACCGAAGTCACGCAGGTCTTCATCATGGCCGCTCTCCCTGACCGGGCGGGCGGGAATGTCCCGCCGGCACGACGCCTCGGCCGGGACGCACAGCCCCGGTCCGTGACATTCCTGCTGTCAGTTACAGGTGTATTGCACGCCCATGGCGGCATCAATCTCGCGGATCACCGACCAGTTGTCCTTGAAGGTGATCGGGATGAACTGCGCCTCGCCCGAGCGCTCGAACTCGGCCTGCAGCGTTGTGCCTTCCCAATCGAAGCTGAAGAACGCCTCGCGCACCTTTTCCTGAAGGTCGGGATGCAGGTTGTAGACCGTGCCGTAGCCGGTGGTGGGGAAGGTGTCGGACTGGTAGATCACGACCAGTTGATCCTCGGTAATCACACCACGGTCGAGCATCCGCGTCTTCACCGAGTTGGCAATGGCGGCGGCATCGTAATCCTTGTTCGCGACGCCAAGGATCGAGTTGTCATGCGCGCCCGAGAAGGCCGGGGTGAAATCGGCGCCGGCTTCCATGCCATATTGCGCCGCCAGCAGCGCCGAAGGAGCCTTGAACCCCGAGTTGGAGGTCTCGGAGGTGAAGGCCATGGTGCGGCCCTTGATGTCCTCGACCTTCTCGATGCCCGAACCGGGATAGGTGATGAACTCCATCTCGTAGCCGAAGCTGCCATCGGCGGCGGCCATCATGGCAAAGGGACGGAAACCCGCACAGGCCACCGCCAGCGGGTTCGAGCCGGTGTTGAAGCCCGCCACATGCAGACGGCCCGCGCGCATAGCCTCGATCTGGGCGGCGTTCGACTGGACCGGGAAGAACTGTACCGGCTTGCCGGTCACGGCCTCCATATGGGTCAGGAAATCCGACCACGCTTCGGCATAGACGGACGGGTCCTCGACCGGCGTGTAGGCGAAGATCAGGACCGAGGGGTCAATCCACTCGGCGGCATCCTCGGGGATGTCGGCGATCAGGTCGCCATCGGCATCGGAGAAGCGCGCATCAAGCTGGAAGGCGGCGGCGGGCAGCGCCAGCACGGCGGACAGGGCGACGGTCGAGAAGAGACGTGCGATCATTGGACAAGACCTCGGAATTGGAAGCGACCGCCCGGCGGGTAGTCTGGCCATGTGAAGATCCCCTGACGGTTCTGTTAACTTTTTATGACAGACGCCACCCGATTCGTCCGGGCTATTCGATCGGGGCGATGTCAAGCTGGATGAGCGCATACCAGTCCGCCGCGGCCCGGATTTCCTCGTCGGTCATCTCTGCGGCGATTTCCGACATGATCGCGTGACGGCGCTTGCCGCTGCGGAACGCCTTGAGCTGGGTGTCGGTATAGATGTTGACCTCGCCCGCAAGGTTCGGCGCATTCAGCGCGACCGAGATGCCATCGACCCCGTGACAGGACACGCAGGCAACCGGCGCATCGGCGGCGCTGACGCCTTCGGGCAGGGTTGCCGTGGCGACATGCGCGGCATACCAGGCCGCCACGTCGGAAATCTGCTGCGCCGACAGGCTCGTGGACACGACCGACATGATCTCGTGCTCCCGCGCGCCGGTCTTGAAGGCCATCAGCTGGGCCTCGATATAGTCCTTCGGCTCGCCGCCGATATGGGGCGCGATCGGGACCTGCGCATAGCCGTCCAGCCCATGACAGGTCCGGCACATGTTCGCGACCTGCCGTCCGGCCTACGGATCCTCGGCCAGGACAGGGCCGCCCCCGGCGAGCGCAAGCCCGCCGAGGACGAAAAGCACCGAAAGCCGCATTACTCGGCCGGTGCCGGGTTGCAGGCGATGCGCCAGATCGCGCCCGCGAAGTCGTCGGAGACCAGCATCGAACCATCGGGCGGGAAGACGATGTCCATCGGACGTCCGCGGTATTCGCCCGTCTCATCGTTCAGCCAGCCATCGGCAAAGACCTCGGTCCCGGCGGCGTTGCCGTCTTCGTCCAGCGTGGTGAACATCACCCGGGCGCCGACCGGCGTGGTGCGGTTCCACGACCCGTGCTGCGCCGAGAAGATGCCGCCGCGATACTTCTCGGGGAAGGAATTGCCCCGGTAGAAGCTCATGCCCGGATCCGCGGCGTGAGCCGGTTCAACTCGCCCGGCGGGATGTCGTCGCCCATCCCGTCGACCTGGTTGTCGGTGAACCACAGATCGCCATTCGCCGGGTCGAAGTCATGGCCGACCGAATTGCGGATGCCGCGGGTATAGACCTCGCGGCCCGATCCGTCGGTATTGATCCGGATGATGCCGCCGATGCCGATCTGGTCATACATCTCGTGCTTGTCGACCGGCTGCACGTTGTAGGGCTGGCCGAGCGAGATATAAAGCTTGCCATCCGGCCCCACGCGGCAGACCCGGGCGGTGTGGTTGAAGCTTTCCTCCTCGGGCGGGACCAGTTCGCCCTGCGCCACCACGACGCCCACGGCCGGGTCCGGACCCTCGAAGAAGAACTCCGCCGCCGGGAAGACGAGAACGCGGTTGCGTTCCGCGATGTACAGAAACCCGTCGCGCGAGAAGCACGGCCCGTTGGGGATGTCGAAGGTGATCGAGGGGGCGAAATCCATGACCTGATCGGCCACGCGGTCACGGTCGCGGTCGACCACCGACCAGACCTTGTCCCTGCGCGTGCCGACGAAGACGACCGTTCCCTGCGGCGCCACCGCCATCGAGCGGGCATCGGGCACGACCGCGTAAAGGCCGATCTCGAAGCCCTCGGGCACGTTGATATGCGGAACAATGGCGTTAAGCGCCGCGGCCCTGTCTCCTTCCTGGTCGACGAAGGTAAAGGTCGCATCCGTGCGCTGCATGTTCGTCAGCCTGTCCATGTTGTCCTGCGCCGCAAGCGGCAATGCCATCACGGTGCCGAGCAACAGCCCGGCCAACACGCGTTTCCTGAGCATTCGTTTCCTCCCTGTATCGGCGAATCCCGTGCGACGGGAACCCTCATGTCGCTCCTCCTGCGACATCCTATCCTTTGGACCCGGCTTGAGTTTCTTGTCAATTATTTTATTTTAAACAATGACTTGGATAGATTGCAGGAACAACAAGACAGTCGCCGGAAGGCTTGCCCCCGGACGAAACGGCGATGCGCCGTCCTCCACCGCACGACACCCCGACACGAGCCTCCCTCGTTCCGCCCCTGTCAGCGGGCCAGCCTCGTGCAGTATCTCCGAAAACGGCTCTCCCGCCTTCGCCTCCTTTGGGCCGACAGGTTGGATCAATGCGGCATTGTCCGTGGTAGTAGCTTGCTACTGCATCCGCGCGCGGCATCACTCCGCGAAGTTCAGCGCGGGCCTGTCGGCCTCCGAGCGGTCGATCCGGTAGCGCGGCCCACCTGCCGGGCGCAGATCGTCAAACGCGACGAACCGCTCGCGCCCATCGGCCCAACGCCGGATCCAGCCCAGTTGTGGTCCGTCGAGGTCATGGCGCGCCTCGTCCGACCATGGCGCGGTCCAGAACAGCACGGGATCGAAGCCGACGCCGCGCCCGGCTGCGTCATAGTCGATGGACAGAAGCCTGGGCTCGCCGCCGGGACCGGGCGGGCCATAGCTGCGTCGCTGATGCGCGGGAAAGGCGACGGTGACGAAGCCGGGCGCGCTGTCCTGTGCGCCGTTATGGGCAAAGACGCCGATATCCACGCGCGCATGGCGGCGGCTGTCATACTCGTCGCCGCCGCCGGGCGCGGGCAGCGTCCAGGGATCGTGCCAGTCGATGACGATCCGCGCGCGCCGCCCCTCGGGGTCGAGCGGTTCGATCCGCACCCGCCCGGGATCGCCCGCCAGAAGCCGCCAGTCGAAGCGCAGCGGGCGGCCGTTCGGATCCGCGGTCTCCTCGGCGCTGAGGATCATCTCGCGCTGCCAGTCGAAATCCCGCCAGATCCGGGCAATCGCCGATGGCGTGTCGAACAGCCGCTCATCCAGCCCCGCCAGCCCCGCCTCCTGCCGGAATCCCTCGTCGATCACGCGCAGCCGGACCATCGGCGGGATCTCGTCCGCCCGCATCCCGGCGGCCTGGGCCACCATCCGTCCGATCCGGATCTGGCCGGGTTCGAAGGCGGCGGGATGGGCGCGGCCCGACAGGTACTCCTCACGACCGCCGACCGTGGCGAGGTTGCGGCGCAGGATCATCTGGACCGCGGGCGCCACAAGCCCGTGATCACGCAACGCGGCCATCGTGTCGGCGGGAAAGGCGGCCAGCGTCATCGCGATGGCGATCAGGAACCGCCGGTCTGATCCGGACGAGCCCTGGCTGGTGATCGTGTAGGGCCAGTTCGCGGGAAACAGGTCCTCCGCATCATGGTCGCGATGCTCGGGATAGATGTAGATCGCGTTGCGCTGGTAAAGCTCCGCGGCAAGCTGCGGCCCCATCGGTCGGGTCATGGCAAGGCGCACAAGGCTGCGCGGGGCCGGTCCGGCGGTCACCGCTGTCGAGGAATTGCCCAGCACGATCGCGGGCAGATGAATCTGGCCCGCCAGACCGTAATCGCGCCCCGCCTCGACCAGTTCGGGCGCATAGACCAGCCGCGCGAGGCGCGGGAACAGGTCCGCGTCCAGCGGCGCATGGCCCCGGTCGCGGTTGTCGTAAAGGATGCCCGCAAAGCCGTTGATCCCGCCCTGCCCCGCCAGATGGCGCAGCAACCGCGCGCCGTCCTCTGTATTGCGCTCGCCGACGATGGGCCGGCTCCGGTCCTCGGCGGGCGGCACCAAACCGGGGGCGGCCCAGAGCCCCGGCGCGATCTCGACCAGATCGGCGCTGGACAGGGTCACCTCTCCGGCAGCCGCCGCCAGCGGAAGCAGCAGCGCCACAAGGGCAAGGCGAAGAAACCGGAGAAGGTCGCGCATGGCCCGATCCTGACCCGGCGCGTCGCTTTCGTCCAGCGCAGGCTTCAGGTCATGCGGATCACGTCCTTGTCGATGGCCAGCATGTAGCCCCGTCGGGCGACGTTCTTGATAAGGAGTTCGCTGACCATCTGGTTGCCCAGCGCATCGCGCAGCCGCTTGATCCGGGTGGCGCCGGCGGCCTCGTCGCAATCCTCGGCACGGCGGCCCGAGATCGTCGCCTCGATCTCGGCGCCCGACAGCATGTCGTCATCCATCCGCGCCTCGGCCAGCACCGACAGCGTCTCGATCGCGGCGGGCGTCAGCTTGAAGGCCATGCCGTTCAGAATCACCGTATTCTCGGCCCGGTTGACGGTCAGCGACGAGACGCGGATCCCCGCTCGCTCGATCTCGGACATCCGCCGGTTCAGGGTGATGATGGTCAGCAGGAACACCAGCGCCGCGATCAGCAGCGCGGTGGAAAAGACCAGCAGCACGAAGATCACCACCCGGTAGGAGGTCAGCACATCCGCGAATGCGGTACCCGACTGGGCGAGGATCTCCAGCAACTTGATCTCGGCGCCCGAGGTCAGGTCGTCATTCTCGACGAAGATGCGCTCGACCCGGATGTTGAAAGCGTCGGCATCGGGCAGGCTGAAGAACAGAACCCCCGCCGCGATCAGCAGGATCGCGACGATGGCAACCATGCCCGCAACGACCAGCCGCCCGGCCTGAAGCGGGCGGGCGGGCGCCTCGGCGTCGCTATCCGCAGGGGCGCGCACCATGTGGCCTCAGAAGCGCAGGAAGAACTGCCCGGCGCTTGCCTTGCGCTCGGCCAGCCCGTCCGCGCCGAAGATCGACATCACGTTCAGCAATTGCCAGCCGTTGCGCCCGATCCGGCGGTCGATCTCGCGCGCGGCATCGCCCCGGCTGCCGCAGGCCGAGGCGGGCAGTTCGATCACGCCGTAATGCAGCCGCAGCGGGTGGTCCTGCTTGGCCTTGTAATCGGCATAGCACTGGGCCGAGGCGGCCCCCGCCATAAAGGTTGCCGCCAGCGCGGCCAGAATGAGGTGATGCGTTTTCATGCGGCCGAGCATGGGCCAGCGCGCCGCGCTATTCAATATCACCCATGGCGCAAGGGGCTTCGCGCCAGCGGTTATCCGATAACAGGGGGGCGTTATTGCCTGTCAGCGCGCCCCGGCCGGATGGTCGACCCATCGCAAGGCCGGACGGATCGCGTTCCCGCCGACTCGCCCCGGCGCCAACAGGAAAGGACCTCGACCATGCCCCGCTTCTTTCTCGCCCCGCTTCTGGCCGCCGCCGTCGCGCTGACCCCGATTGCCGCCGCGCCCGCCCGCGCCGCCGACGATCTGGCCAAGATCCTTCTGGGCGCCGCGGCGGTCTACGTCATCGTCGACAAGCTGGAGAGCAACCGCCGCGCCGTGAACCGGGTCGAGAAGAACCGGGTCGAAAAGAACGGGGCCGCAGGCTGGCAGTCCCCGCGCGGCTACAACCGCTACCGGGCGATCCCCGCAAGCTGCGTGCGCACGATCAACACCCGCCGCGGGTCCGAGCGCGTCGTCACCGAACGCTGCCTGCGCAACGAAGGCATCCGCCGCCTGCCCGAACGCTGCGAGATCCCGGTGCGCGGCAACCGTGGCAACGTCGATGCCTACAGGCTGAGCTGCCTGCAGGATGCCGGTTACCGGGTCGAGGGCCGGCGCCGCTGAAGCGACGGTTCGAGCAGGGCGCGGGGGGTTGAGGCCCCGCGCCGGGGGGCGGAGGGACGAGCAGCCTCCGCCCCCTTTTCGTGTTGCGGCCGGGCGCGAAGGGCGCTTGTGTCATCCCATGACCCGCGCCACGCCCCGACCGCCCCCCGATTTCTCGCTGGAAACCGATGCCCTTGCCCGAGGCGCCCGCATCGTCGTGGGCGTGGACGAGGTCGGGCGCGGCCCGCTGGCAGGCCCCGTCACGGCGGCGGCGGTGCGGCTGGACCCGGCCGCGATCCCGCCCGGGCTGGACGATTCCAAGCGGCTGACTCCCGCCCGCCGCGCCGCGCTTGCAAGGGCACTGATGGACTGCGCCGAGGTCAGCATCGCCCATGCCAGCGTTGCCGAGATCGACGCACTGAACATCCTGCGCGCCAGCCATCTGGCGATGTGCCGCGCCATCGCCGGGCTGCCCGCGCCGCCGGATCTGGCGCTGGTTGACGGCAACCTCCTGCCCGTCGACCTGCCCTGCCCGGGCCTAGCCATCGTCAAGGGCGATGCGCGCAGCCTGTCGATCGCGGCCGCCTCGATCATGGCGAAAGAGGCACGCGACAGGATCATGGTGGAGCTTGCGCAACACTTCCCCGGTTATGGCTGGGACAGGAACGCAGGCTATCCGACCAGGGCGCATGTCCAGGCGCTCCGAGATATTGGGGTCAGCCCACACCATAGGCGTTCGTTCGCGCCAGTGCACAATATATTGTATCAAGAAAATTCCGTAAGTAGCTGATTCAAAAAGGATTTGACGGCGAATTGGGTTTGAATCAAAGTCACCGCCAAGCGGCGACGCCCGCAACAAGGGCGCGCCAAAAGAGGCAGTGACACGAGATGACCAAGGTGAAAGAGGCGGGGACGCTCCCGCTCAACACAATTCTTGCGGGCGATTGCATCGAGGCGATGAACGGCCTGCCCGAGGCCAGCATCGACCTGATCTTTGCCGACCCGCCCTATAACCTGCAATTGCGGGGCGATCTGCGTCGGCCCGACAATTCCCGCGTCGATGCGGTCAACGATCACTGGGACCAGTTCGACAGCTTCGCCGCCTATGACCGCTTCACCCGCGACTGGCTGGCCGCCGCGCGCCGCCTGCTCAAGCCCAATGGCGCGATCTGGGTGATCGGCAGCTATCACAACATCTTCCGACTGGGCGCCGAGTTGCAGAACCAGGGCTTCTGGCTGTTGAACGACGTGGTCTGGCGCAAGTCGAACCCGATGCCGAATTTCAAGGGCAAGCGGCTGACCAACGCCCACGAGACGCTGATCTGGGCGTCGAAATCCGAGGGCGCGAAATACACCTTCAACTACGAGGCGCTGAAATCGCTGAACGAGGGCGTGCAGATGCGCAGCGACTGGGTGCTGCCGATCTGCACCGGGCATGAACGGCTGAAGGACGCCAATGGCGACAAGGCGCATCCCACGCAGAAGCCCGAGGCGCTTCTGCATCGCGTGCTGCTGGCCACGACCAATCCCGGCGATGTGGTGCTGGACCCGTTCTTCGGCACCGGCACCACGGGGGCCGTTGCCAAGATGCTGGGCCGCGACTTCATCGGGATCGAGCGCGAGGAAAGCTATCGCAAGGTGGCCCAGGCGCGGCTGGCACGCGTGCGCAAATATGACCGCGAGGCGCTGATCGTCTCGACATCGCGCCGGGCCGAGCCGCGGGTGGCCTTCGGCGTGCTGGTCGAACGCGGGATGCTGCGCCCGGGCGAGGTGCTGGTCTCGCCCCGCGGCAAGACCGCCAAGGTGCGCGCCGACGGCACGCTGGTCGGCCCGGACGTGACCGGCTCTATCCACCAGGTCGGCGCGGCCTTCGAGGGCGCCCCCTCGTGCAATGGCTGGACCTACTGGCACTACCGCCGCGAGGGCCAGATGGTGCCCATCGACGTCCTGCGCCAGCAGATCCGCGCCGAGATGGCCGAGCGGCCGAACTAGACCCCATCGCTTACCGCCTGTGCCTGCGGCCTTCGGGCCGCTGTGCACAACCTTGCCCCGCCATTCCCGTGGCGGGGCTTTTTTTAGTCCGGACCGGGCCGGGGGTCTCGGAATCGGCACGGCACGCCCTAATCTCTCAACCAAAAGGAGGTGTCACATGCGACTTCTTGTGATCGGAGCAAGCAAGGGTATCGGGCTCGAGACCGTGCGCTACGCCCTGCAACGCGGACATGACGTGCGCGCCTTTGCGCGCAGCGCGGACCGGATCGGGATCGAGGATGACCGGCTGGAAAAGCTGACCGGCGACGCGCTGAACCCCGAGGACGTGGCGGCCGCGCTGAAGGGCGTGGATGCGGTGATCGTGGCGCTGGGCATTCCCAAGACGCTGGCCGGGATCGCCGAACGCACCACGTTGTTTTCCGACGCGACGCGGGTTCTGCTGCCCGCGATGGCGGCGGCGGGGGTGCGGCGGCTTCTGGTCGTCACCGGCTTCGGTGCGGGCGACAGCAAGGACAGGATCAGCACGGTGGAGAAGATCCCGTTCAAGACGCTGCTCGGCCGGGCGTATGCCGACAAGGACGTGCAGGAGGAGATGATCCGCGCCTCGGATCTGGACTGGACCATCGCGCGGCCGGGCATCCTGATGAACCGCCCGCCCAGCCACGCCTACGAGGTGCTTGTCGAGCCCGAGACATGGCGCAACGGCCTGATCTCGCGCGGGGATGTCGCGCATTTCCTGGTCCATGCGGCCGAGGACGGCAGCCATGTCCACCAGGCGCCCGTCCTGATCCGCTAGACCCCGCTCGCCGCGTCAGTTGCAGCGCGCCATAGCGCCAGAACGGGTTCGATCTGTGCCAGACCCCGGCCGGCCCGCGCGCGCAAGCATCAGCCGTTCCGCGCGCCAGGCGGACGGCAGACCGGTCGCCAACACCCAAAGGAAATAGCGGAAGAACCCCTCGTTATAGCGCGCGGTCACGCTGTCGCGGAGCGTGCCGACATGGGGGTGGTGGACCAGCAGATGCCCGGTCCGGAAATGGCTGTAAAGCACGGTCGACAGCAGCAGATCGCCCAGCCAGCGTTCCAGACGGGTGCGCTGGTGCAGCAATTCATGCGAATGGACGATCCCCACCGTGCCCGAGATCACCCCCACCCCTAAGAACAGCGCGATGGTTTCAAACGGCGACAGATGATCGCTGCGGCTGACCCACCAGAGCATCCCGAAGATCGCGACGAACTGAAGCGGGAACCAGATCAGCGTGATCAGCCGATGCCAGAACAGGGCCTGTTCGGGCGTGTCAGGGTCCGGATTCGTCTCGTTCCGCCCCAGGATCGCGTCCAGCAGCGTGACCGAAACCCAGCCGTAAAGCGGCAGCAAGGCCAGCGCCCAGCCGCCGGAGGCCGCGCCCGGGATCGCCATCGGGATCATGCCCGGCGACATCCAGAACGGCAGGGCGGATTGCAGGGAGAAGGGGGGGGCCGTGTCGCTCATCGTGATCTTCCCATGATTGCGCGCGCCCGTTCCATCGCATCCATAGCGCGACGCCGCGGACCGGCTCAATCGCCACCGACGCTGCCGCGGGCAAGGTCGAACGCCTTGCGCATCACGGTCGGCAGGTCCGAGGGACGGAAATCGTGCCGCGCGACGAAAGCGCCGCGCCGGGGCGCGCAGTCTGCGGGCAGGTCGGCCACGCGCAGCGCAAGGCGCAGGTGGAAATGGGTGAAGGTGTGGCGCACCTCGGCCCCCGGATCGCGCCAATCGGCATCGGCCGGGGGGGCGCAAACAGGATCTGTTTCGGCCCAATCCGTGCCAGGCCAGCCCAGCATGCCGCCCAGAAGCCCGCTTTCCGGGCGGCGCTCCAGCAACCACGCGCCATCGGTCCGGCGGCCGATATAGGCAATGCCAAGCCGCGTAGGCTTCGGCGGCTTCGCCAGTTTGCGCGGCAGATCGGCCGCGATACCCTGCGCCCGCGCCGCACAGGGCGCGCGCAGCGGGCAGATGCCGCAGGCAGGCCGCTTGGGCGTGCAGATCGTCGCACCCAGATCCATCACCGCCTGGGCATGATCGCCGGGGCGCCGCGTCGGCGTCAGCCGGGCCGCCAGCGCCGTCAGTTCGGGCTTGGCGGTCGGCAGGGGCGTCTGCACCGCGAACAGCCGCGCCATGACCCGTTCCACATTGCCGTCCACCACCGTCTCGGCCCGGTCAAAGGCGATCGCGGCGATCGCGGCGGCGGTGTAGGGGCCGATACCGGGCAGGGCCAAGAGCCCCTCGCGGCTGTCGGGAAAGCGCCCGCCATGGTCCCGCGCCACGGCCCGCGCGCATTTCAGCAGGTTGCGCGCCCTCGCGTAGTATCCCAGCCCCGCCCATTCCCCCATGACCGCCGCATCCTCGGCTGCGGCCAGCGCCCCGACATCGGGCCAGCGCGCGGTGAAGCGGTGGAAATAGTCGCGCACGGCGGCCACGGTGGTCTGTTGCAGCATCACCTCGGACAGCCAGACCGCATAGGGGTCAGGCTGCACCCCCGCCGCCCGCACCGCGGGCCCCACCCGCCAGGGCAGGTCACGGGCATGCATGTCGTACCAGTCCAGCAAGGCCCGGCCAAGTTCCGCGTCACGCAATCTTTATGCCCCCGCCCCGGTCATTTGTCTGGCTGCCCGCCCTCCTGCCGCTTAAGCTGGGCGCAGGCAAGGGAAAGGATAGGCATGGCCAGGCCGGGCGACAGTCACAGCCGACGCAAGCGGGGGTTCGAGCCCGCGGCGACGCTGCTGGCCAAGCGCATCCGCAGCGCGGGCGAGAAACGCGGATTTGCCGTGTCGCGCGTGCTGACCCATTGGGCCGAGATCGTGGGCGAGGACACCGCCCGCATCGCCCGTCCGGTCGAGGTGAAATATGGCCGCGAAGGCTTCGGGGCGACGCTGACTGTATTGACGACCGGGGCCGTCGCGCCGCTGCTTGAGATGCAGAAGGATGCGATCCGCGAGAAGGTGAACGCCTGCTACGGCTACAACGCCATAGCGCGGATCCGGCTGACCCAGACCGCGCCCACGGGCTTTGCCGAAGGCCAGGCCCGGTTCGCGCCCGCCCCGAAACCAGCCCCCGCCCGGCCCGATCCGGCCATCGCGTCAGAAGCCGCCGCCCTGTCCGGCGACGTGCATGACGAGGGGTTGCGCGCAGCCCTTGCGGCACTTGGCCAAAACGTCCTATCCCGCCCGAAACGCTAGGGAGTCCCGTTCCATGATCCGCATCCTTTCGCTCTCGCTCGGCCTTGTGGCGCTGGCCGCCCTGGGCGGGCTGTGGCTGACCTCGGCGCCGAGCCAGGCGCCGGGCCTGTCGCTGACTCCGGTTCCGGCCGCCCATGCCGAGACGGCGCCGCAGATCGAGTCCTTCACGCTGGGCGATCCCGATGCGCCGATCAAGCTCGAGGAATTCGCCTCGTTCACCTGCGGGCATTGCGGCACTTTCCATGACGAGGTGTTCAAGCAGCTCAAGGCGGACTACATCGACACCGGCAAGGTGCATTTCACCTATCGCGAGGTCTACTGGGACCCCTACGCGATCTGGGCAGGGCTTCTGGCGCGGTGCGGGGGCGAGATGCGGTTCTTCGGGATCGTGTCCACGATCTACCAGAAGCAAAGCGACTGGATCGACCCCAAGGATCCCTCGAAAACCGCCGAGAGCCTGCGCCAGATCGGGCGGACCGCCGGGCTGGAGAATGACCAGATAGAGACCTGCCTGAGCGATGCGGCGCTGGCAACCGCGCTGCGCGACCATTCGGCCGAGACAACCGACAAGGCCGGGGTCAACGCGACGCCGTCGATCATGATCGACGGGCAGCTCTACAAGAACATGCGCTATCGTGACCTGAAGAAGATCCTCGACGACAAACTGGCAGGATAACCCATGGCGGCGCCGCTTGCCGGTCTGCGGGTCATAGAACTGGCCCGCATCCTGGCCGGTCCCTGGGCCGGTCAGATCCTGGCCGATATGGGCGCCGAGGTCATCAAGGTGGAATCGCCCGAGGGCGACGATACCCGCCGCTGGGGGCCGCCTTTCGTCGAACGCGAGGGCGACCGCTCGGCTGCCTATTTCCACGCCTGCAACCGGGGCAAGCGATCTGTCGCCTGCGATTTCCGCACGCCCGAGGGGCAGGCGCTGGTGCGCGATCTGGCCGCCGGGGCGGATGTGGTGATCGAGAACTTCAAGGTCGGCGGCCTTGCGAAATACGGGCTGGATTACCAGTCCCTGTCGCGGCTCGATCCGCGTCTGATCTACTGCTCGATCACCGGCTTCGGGCAGGACGGGCCCTATGCCCACCGGCCGGGCTATGATGCGATCATTCAGGGCATGTCGGGGCTGATGTCGATCACCGGCACGCCGGACGGCCAGCCACAGAAGGTGGGCGTGGCGGTGGCCGACATCTTCACCGGCGTCTATGCGGCAACCGCGATCCTGGCCGCGATCCACCAGCGGCAGGCGACGGGGCGCGGCCAGCAGATCGACATGGCGCTGCTTGATGTCGCCACGGCGATCACCGCGAACCAGGCGATGAACTACCTGACCACCGGGCAGGCGCCGCAGCGGCAGGGCAATGCCCATCCCAACCTCGCGCCCTACCAGGTCTTCGACTGCGCCGACGGGCATATCATCATCGCGGTCGGCAATGACGGGCAATTCGCGCGGCTTTGCGCGCTGCTGGGTCTGCCCGGTCTGGCGACCGACCCGCGCTTTTCCAGCAATGCCGACCGCGTGACCAATCGCGAGGCGCTGGCCGCAGGACTGACCGCGGCGACCCGCGGCTTTGCCAGGGACGATCTTCTGGCCGCCTGCGAGGGCGAAGGCGTGCCCGCCGGGCCGATCAACGACATGGCCCAGGTTTTCGCCGATCCGCAGATCCTTCACCGCGGGCTGGTGGCCCCGCGCGACGGGGTGCCCG
>NZ_DSDD01000229.1:0-13829 GCF_011048875.1 Rhodovulum sp. | reverse complement strand
TTCCCCCGACCTCAATCCGATCGAAATGGTCTTCGCCAGGCTCAAGGCCCTCGTGCGAAGCGCCGCCCCGAGATGCGCTGACAGCCTCTGCAGCGCCATCGCTTCCACCCTGACCACCTTCAACCCGAAGGAATGTGCGCGCTATCTCCGGCACGCAGGATATGCTTCAACTTGATCGGAAACAACTCTAGCCGCGCGGCACCGTCGCCAACTGCGCCTCGACACGCGCGATGACGGCGGCGACCGCCGCCTCGATGCTCAGTTCGGTCGTGTCGATGACCACCGCATCCCCGGCGGGCCGCAAGGGCGCCTCGGCGCGGGCGCTGTCCCGTGCATCGCGTTCGCGCATCTCGGCCAGCACTTCGTCAAAGCTGGTCTCGACGCCGGTCTCGACCAGTTCCCGGTGGCGCCGTCCGGCCCGCACCAGATCGCTCGCGGTCACGAACAGCTTCACCGCCGCATCGGGACAGATCACCGTGCCGATGTCACGCCCGTCCAGCACCGCCCCGCCCTCGCGCCCGGCAAAGCCACGCTGGAACGCCACCAGCGCGGCGCGCACCTCGGGGATCGCGGCAACCCGGCTGGCGGCCTGGGTCACATCGGGGCGGCGCAGGTCGGACCGGCCCAGATCCCCGGCCGACAGGGTCCGCGCCGCCTCCACCGGGTCGAGCCCGTCCAGCATCCGCGCGCCCACCGCCCGATACAGAAGCCCGGTGTCAAGATGGGCAAAGCCGAAATGCGCCGCGACCGCCCGGCTGATCGTGCCCTTGCCGGCGGCGGCCGGCCCGTCGATGGCAACCGTAAACCTCATGCCCCCGCCCGCGTAAAGGCCGCCCCCAGCCCCTCCATCAGCGGCTCGAATACCGGAAACGAGGTGGCGATGGGCCCCGCATCGTCGATCGTGACCGGGCGCTGCGCCGCCATGCCCGCGCAAAGGAAGGACATCGCGATCCGGTGATCCAGATGCGTGGCGCAGGTTGCGCCGCCCGGCAACCCGCCCGGCCCCATTCCGATCACCGCCATCCAGTCCTCGCCCTCCTCGACGGTGGCGCCGCAGGCCCGCAACCCGGCGGCCATCGCCGCGATCCGGTCGCTTTCCTTGACCCGCAATTCCTGGATCCCCGGCATACGCGTCACCCCCTCGGCAAAGGCCGCGACAACCGCCAATACTGGGTATTCGTCGATCATGCTGGGCGCCCGCCCTGCGGGGACCTCGATCCCCTTCATGTCGGGCGAGAACCGCGCGCGCAGATCGGCGACCGGCTCGCCGCCCTCCTCGCGCGGGTTCTCGTAGCTCAGATCGGCCCCCATCTCGATCAGCGTCGTGAACAGCCCGGCCCGCGTCGGGTTCAACCCGATCCCAGACACGAGGACGTCCGACCCCTCGACGATCAGCGCCGCGCAGACCGGGAAGGCCGCGGAACTGGGATCGCGCGGAACCGCAATCGTCTGGGGCCGCAATTCCGGCTGGCCCGTCAGCACGATGACCCGGCCCTCGCCCGTCTGCTCGACACGCAGCGACGCCCCGAACCCCGTCAGCATCCGCTCGGTATGGTCCCGCGTCGCCTCCCGCTCGATCACCACCGTCTCGCCCGGCGCGTTCAGCCCCGCCAGCAGCACCGCCGATTTCACCTGCGCGGAGGGCACCGGGACGACATAACGCACCGGCACCGGCTCGGCCGCGCCCACCACCGTCATCGGCAGCCGCCCACCCGCGCGCCCGTAAGCCGCCGCCCCGAACAGCGCCAGCGGATCGGTCACCCGCCCCATCGGCCGCGCCCGCAACGAGGCATCGCCCGTGAAGGTCGCCGTGACCGGCGAGGTCGCCATCGCCCCCATGATCAGCCGCACGCCGGTGCCGGAATTGCCACAATCGATCACGTCGGCAGGCTCGGCAAAGCCGCCCACGCCGACCCCGTTCACGACCCATTCGCCCGGCCCCAGATGCGCAACCTCGGCCCCGAAGGCTCGCATCGCGCGCGCGGTATCCAGCACGTCCTGCCCTTCCAGAAGTCCCGTGATCCGGGTCTCGCCGACGCTCAGCGCGCCCAGGATCAGCGCACGATGGCTGATCGACTTGTCACCGGGCACCTCGGCCGCACCCGTCAGGGCCCCGGCACGACGGGCGGTCATCGGAATGGGGTCGCCATGGGCGGACATGCTGGGGCTCCTCGTGGCGGATCGCGCCCGACCGGATTAGCGAAAGCGGTGCGGCCCGTCCAGAAGCCCCGCGCGCGCCCTGTGCTTCTTCTTGGTCAAAATACCCAATTCCGACGGCCGCCCTCCGGCGCAACGCCGCGGGCAGCGCCTCAACGGCGGCGGAATGTCAGGTACTGCGGCACCCGCCCCTCGCGCAGCGCCTTCTGCTCGTAGCGCGTGGACAACCAGTCGCCCCAGGGCTGGCGCCAGTCGCCCGGCCCCTCGGCCAGCCAGTCGAACCCAGCCTTCGGCACCTCGATCAGGGTCTGGCGGACGTAATCGGGAATATCGGTCGCCACCCGCAACTCCGCACCCGGCCGCATCACCCGCGCCAGCGGCTCCAGGAAATCCGGCGTCACGAAGCGGCGGCGATGGTGACGCTTCTTGGGCCATGGATCGGGATAAAGCAGGAAGGCGCGCGCGATGCTGGCCCCCGGCAGCACGTCGAACAGGTCGCGCACATCGCCCGGATGGACAGCGACATTTTCCACCCCCGCCGCACGGATCTTGCCCAGCAGCATCGCCACGCCATTAATGTAGGGCTCGCAGCCGATGATGCCCACCCCCGGGTTCCGCCCGGCCTGGTGAACCATGTGCTCGCCCCCACCAAAGCCGATCTCCAGCCAGACCTCGCGCCCGCCGAACAGCGATGCCAGGTCCAGCGGGTGCCGCTCGGGGTTGACGTCCCAGCCGACCGGACCGGGCGACAGCGCGGCAAGATCGGAATCGAGATAGTTCCGGTGCCGCTCGCGCAGGGTCTTGCCATGCCGGCGGCCATAGAAATTGCGCCATTCCCGGCGCGGCATATCAGTTTCGGAAGGCGGCTCGCTCATGCGCCGCGCCCTAATCCGCGGGGCCCCGCGCGTCAAGGGCGCCGTCCCCGCCGGAACGCGAAGGGGGCGCGCGCCGCAAGGCGCGCGCCCCCCCGGGCGACGGGCGCAAGCCCGGCGCAATCCCCGGAATAGCGGCCCTCAGACCGTGGCCTTCAGTTCCGCCGCCAGATCGACCCGCTCCCAGCTGAACCCGCCATCGGCCTCGGGCGCGCGCCCGAAATGGCCATAGGCCGCGGTGCGGGCATAGATCGGCCGGTTCAGCACCAGATGCTCGCGGATGCCGCGCGGGGTCAGGTCCATCACCTGCGCCACCGCCCGCTCGATCACCTCGTCGGGCACCTCGCCAGTGCCATAGGAGTCGATATAGATCGAGAGCGGCTTGGCCACGCCGATCGCGTAGGACAGTTGCAGGCAGCATTTCTTCGCCAGCCCCGCCGCGACCACGTTCTTGGCCAGGTAGCGCGCCGCATAGGCCGCCGAGCGGTCCACCTTGGTCGGATCCTTGCCCGAGAAGGCGCCGCCGCCATGGGGCGCCGCGCCGCCATAGGTATCGACGATGATCTTGCGCCCGGTCAGGCCCGCGTCCCCGTCCGGCCCGCCGATCACGAAGGTGCCCGTGGGGTTCACATGCCACTCGGTCTTGTCGTGGATCCAGCCCTCGGGCAGCACCTCGCGGATATAGGGTTCCACGATCTGGCGGATGTCGTCCGAGGTCTGGCTCTCGCATTCGTGCTGGGTCGACAGCACGATCGAATCGACCGCCACCGGCTTGCCGCCCTCGTAACGCACGGTCAGCTGCGACTTGGCGTCGGGGCGCAGGGTCGGCTCGGCGCCGGATTTCCGCACCTCGGCCAGGCGGCGCAGGATCGCATGCGAATACTGGATCGGCGCGGGCATCAGTTCGGGCGTCTCGTCGGTCGCGTAGCCGAACATGATGCCCTGGTCCCCCGCCCCGTCGCGGTCGACGCCCTGGGCGATATGGGCCGACTGCTCGTGCAGGAAGTTCAGCACATGGCAGGTGTTCCAGTGGAACTTCTCCTGCTCGTAGCCGATGTCGCGGATGCAGTCGCGCGCGATCTCGCCGATACGGCCCATGTAGTTCCTGAGGCGCTCGCGGTCCGAAAGCCCCACCTCGCCGCCGATCACCACCATGCCGGTCGTGGCGAAGGTTTCGCAGGCGACGCGGGCGTTCGCCTCCTCTGCGAGGAAGGCGTCGAGAACGGCATCGGAAATCCGGTCGCAGACCTTGTCGGGATGCCCCTCCGAAACGGATTCGGAGGTGAAAAGGTAGTTCTGGCGGCTCATCTGGAAGTGCTCCGTTGGGACAATCTCCGCCACGCCAGGAAGCCGTTGTGGCGGTCCGGAGTTCCGCTTACGCCGCGGCACTGGCGGAATCAATGGCTATTTCCGGCGCCGGGTCAGCACAAGGGCCGCAAGCGCGGCCACCAGCACCAGCAGAACCGGCCAGTCGCCGGCGCGGATATAGGGCGTGGGCGGCAGCCCGGGGGGCAGCGGGGCGGTCACCTGGCCCGCGCTGTTCAGCGGCAGGCTGTGGGTGATCCGCCCGCGCGCGTCGATCACCGCCGAGACCCCGGTATTGGCCGCGCGCAGCAGCGGCAGCCCCTGCTCGACCGCGCGCAGGCGGGCAAGGGCCAGGTGCTGATAGGGGCCGGTCCAGTCGCCGAACCAGGCGTCATTGGTCAACTGGGCGATCCAGCGCGGCCGGACCGGCACACGCAGGTCCTGGGGAAACACCGCCTCGTAGCAGATCAGCGGCAGCGCGGCGCCAAGCCGCGGCCCGAGGTCCAGCACGACCGGCCCCGGCCCTGCGGCATAGCCCCAGACATCCTGCGCGGCGAGTCCGCGGATGCCGAACCGGCCCAGAACCTCGCCGAAAGGGATGTATTCGCCGAAGGGCACCAGGTGGTGCTTGTCATAGACATGGCTCACCCCGCCGCCGGGTCGGATCACCGCAAGGCTGTTGAAGACCTCCGGCCCCTCGCTGCGCTGGATGCCCAGCATGACCGGCACGCCGCCGGCTTCGTCGGCGATCAGCGCAAGCGCGCCGCCTGTCTGTTCCAGCATCCAGGGCACCGCGGTTTCGGGCCAGAGGATCAGGTCGGGCGGCGGGTCCGAGGGGGCGGCGGTCAGGTCAAGCAGCCGCTCCCAGAACAGGCGCTGCATGTCGGGCCGCCATTTCAGGTGTTGCGCCGCATTGGGCTGGACCAGGCGGATCTGCGGCGGGTCCGGATCGGCCGGGATCGGCACGTCGAGCCGCAGCGCGCCCCAGAACCCGGCGCCCGTGACGATCAGCGCGGCCAGCGCCGCCCCTGCCGCCCGGCCGGGGCCATGGGGCAGCAAGAGCGGCAGCGCCACAACCAGCGTGGTGAACAGCGTCAGCCCGTATTGGCCTACCAGCGCGGCCAATTGCATCTGCGGCGCGCCGATCCAGACATGCCCCGGCAGCGCCCAGGGAAAGCCGGTCACGACATATCCCCGCGCCAGTTCCATCGCCGCCAGCGCCAGCGCGAAGCCCAGCGCCCTGCGGCGCGGCCCCTGCCCGGCCCAGCCCGCAAATGCACCCGCCGCGCCCCAGAACAGCGCCAGTCCCCCCGCCATGCCGATCATCGCGAAGGGGGCCATCCAGCCATGGGCGCGAAGGTCGATCAGGAAGGGTTCGACGATCCACGAGAGCGCCAGCGCGAAATGCCCCACGCCCCCGGCCCAGGCGACCGGCGCCGCCTGTCGCGGTCCCGGCGCACGGGCCACCAGCCAGGTCAGCCCCGCCAGCGCCACAAGTGCCACGGGCCAAAGCCCGAAGGGCGCCTGCCCCAGGGCCGCCAGCGCGCCCAGCCCCACCGCCGCCACCGGCGCGCGCGCCAGCGCCTGCACGATCCGGGGCCGGTGGGCGGACATTCCCTCAGCCGGTCGTAGCGGGCAGCCGCACCCGCAGCCGCTTGATCCGGCGCGGGTCGGCGTCGACCACCTCGAACTCGGCCCCGCTTTCATGCCGGATCACCTCGCCGCGCGTGGGCACGCGGCCGATCAGCATGAAGACCAGCCCGCCCAGCGTGTCGACCTCTTCCTCGTCCTCGCCCTCGACCAGCCTCAGGCCGACCTCGGCCTCGAACTCGTCCAGCGGCGCACGCGCCTGGGCCAGATAGACGCCCGGCTTTTCGACCGCCCACAGCGCGGCCTCTTCGGTGTCGTGCTCGTCCTCTATCTCGCCCACGACCTGTTCGATCAGGTCCTCGATCGTCACCAGCCCGTCGACCCCGCCATATTCGTCAATCACCAGAGCCATGTGCATGCGCTGGGTCTGCATCTTCTGCATCAGCACCCCGATCGGCATCGAGGGCGGGGCGTAAAGCAGCTGCCGGACCATGTCCTTCAGCGCGAAATCCGCGCCCTTGCCGTTGAAGCCGTAGCGCAGGGCGAAATCCTTGAG
The DNA here is from genome assembly GCF_011048875.1 of Rhodovulum sp. NCBI lineage: Bacteria > Pseudomonadati > Pseudomonadota > Alphaproteobacteria > Rhodobacterales > Paracoccaceae > Rhodovulum > Rhodovulum sp. The sequence continues at coordinate 7,349 of NZ_DSDD01000229.1, read as the reverse complement.
GTGGATCATCCCCACCGGCGAATCAAGCGTGCCGTCATAGACCGGCAGCCGGGTCATCCCGGTCTCGCGGAACACCCGCACCAGATCGTCGCGCGAGATGTCCAGCGGCACCGCCTCGATCTCGGCCTTGGGGATGGCCACATCCTCGACCCGCAGGCGGCTGAGATTGCCGATGCCCAATGGCACCTGCGGCCGCGCCGCGGTGCCGTTCCCTCCCTGTTCGTCCGAATCATCCCCGATGGCTGGCCTGATCGCCGCCACAAGCCGACCCAGAATGCCCCGGCTTTCCAGATTGTCGGTCTCCAGCGCGCCTTGCGCAGCGCTAGACGACCCGTCCGTCTCGTCGCCCATCAATCCTTACCGAAATGCGCGGGCTCTCGGCCCGCCCTCAGCCATATGGGTCAGCCACCCCGAGTTTTGCAAGTATTTCCACCTCCAGCCCCTCCATCAGGGCGGCATCTTGCGGACGGATGTGGTCATACCCCAACAGATGCAGGCATCCATGTACCACCAGATGCGTGACATGATCGTCAAACGGGATGCCCCGCGCCTGGGCTTCCCGCGCGCAGGTCTCGTAGGCGATGGCGATATCGCCCAGTTCGGCCTGCATGCCGTCCGGGGGCTGTTCCGGGCCCTGGGGCGTGCCGCCATCCGCCTCGGCCGCCAGATCCTCGGCGGGCCAGGACAGCACGTTGGTAGGTGCGGGCTTGCCGCGGAACTCGGCGTTCAGGGCGGCGATGCGGGCGTCGCCGCAGGCCAGCAGGCTGATCTCGCAAGCGTCCGGTTCCAGCCCCAGATGGGCCAGCGCGGCGGCGCAGGCAGTCTCGGCCAGGGGGGCCAGGCTCTCCGCTTCCCAGCGCGGGTCCTCGACGAGAATCTCGACACTCATGCGCAGGGGTCTAACGGGACGGGCGGCGCAGGCAAGACCCCACCGCCGCGGCAAGGTGGGGCCCGCAGGACCGGAGCATCCTGCGGACCCGGGTTCCGCGCCCGGTGCGGGGGCTGGCGGCCCATGGTCGGCAAGGGGCCGCGCGGAACCGTCTCTCGGGCGCGGGCGGTCAGGATCCCGCGGGCCAGGCGAATTCCGGACGCAAGCCTTCGTAGACAGGGCGGCCGTCATTCGGCTTGGGCACGCCGGTCTTGGGATCGTAGAAGGCGTGATAGCTCGCCTCCAGCCCGCGGGACTGATAGCCCATCAGGTTCGGCACGATCACCCGGATGCGGTGCTGCTTGTCGTCCAGCATGATCGGCGCGCCGCAGGTCTTGCAGATGCACGGTTCCAGCGTGCCGTCCGGATTCTCGCTGTTGAAGGGCTGGCGCTTCATGTTGTTCTCGTTCGTGGCATGCAGATCGTCATGCTTGAAGAACACCACATGGATCGTCGGCTGGCCGGTCACGCGCTTGCAGACCGAAAAGTGACAGATGTGATTGTCGATCGGGTCATGGTCGGCCCAGGTGCGCACATGCTCGCACCCGCCGACAAATTTGTGAGACATCTTTTCCTCCCTCCCTCGGACGGCGAGGCCGCCCGCTGTCCCGTGCTGGTCCCAGCCGGGATGGAAAAGGATAGCCCCCGAAGCGCGGGCCGGTCGATCCAGACTTCCGTCTGCGGTGGTCCGACCCGAGTCGGCCGAGGCGGCGGCTACCGCCCCTCGCCCCGCTCGTGATCCGCGTCATAGGCCTCGATGATCCGCGCGACCAGCGGGTGACGGACCACGTCCTTGGCGGTGAAATGGCTGAACGAGATCCTGTCGATCCCCGAGAGCAGCCTTTCCGCATCGGCCAGACCGCTGGCCACCCCGCGCGGCAGGTCGACCTGGCTGCGGTCGCCGGTGATGACCATGCGCGAGCCTTCGCCCAGACGGGTGAGGAACATCTTCATCTGCATCGTGGTCGCGTTCTGCGCCTCGTCCAGCACCACGAAGGCATTGGCCAGCGTGCGCCCGCGCATGAAGGCAAGCGGCGCGATCTCGATGCGCTTTTCCTCGATCAGCTTGGCGGTCTGCTTGCCCGGCAGGAAATCGTTCAGCGCGTCGTAGAGCGGCTGCATGTAGGGATCGACCTTTTCCTTCATGTCGCCGGGCAGGAAGCCCAGCCGCTCGCCCGCCTCGACGGCGGGACGGCTCAGAACGATGCGGTCGACATGGCCGCCCACGAACATGTTTACCGCGACCGCGACGGCCAGATAGGTCTTGCCGGTGCCCGCGGGCCCGATGCCAAAGCACAGCTCGTTCTCGTAAAGCGCGCGGACATAGGCCTTCTGCGCCTCGGTGCGCGGTTCGATCAGCTTGCGGCGGGTGTGGATCTCGACCCGGCCGCGCTGGAACATCTCGAGCTGGTCGCCCGGCTGCACGGCCGTCCCGTCGGCGGAATCGCCCAGCCGGATCGCCCCGTCGATATCGCCCGCATCCACGGCCTTGCCCGTCTCGAGCCGCGCGTAAAGCTGGCGCAGCACCTGGGCGGCCTGCCCGCGCGAGCCGCCCTCGCCGACCACGGCCAGGCGGTTGCCGCGGCGCAGGATATGGACGCCGAGCTTGTGCTCGATCTGGGCAAGGTTGCGGTCGAACTCGCCGCACAGGTCGATCAGAAGGCGGTTGTCGGGAAACTCGACGAGCGTCTGATGCGCGTCGTCCATATCCGTCGGGGGGGTCAGGGCGCTTATTCCCAATGACGTCTCCGTTGGCTGAAGGCCGCGAAAATATGGTGCCAACCGCCCGCCCAAACCGCAAGCGATAGCTGCGTCATTCGGCCCGATTGATGTAAAATTTGCTTAAAGGGCGGGTCGGTCGCCCGGAAAACGACGGCGGGCGGGATCGTCCGGCGCCGAAAGCCGGGATCAGGAGGCCCTTTTCAGCGCCTTGATCTCGGGCCGTTTCAGCGGCTTGTCGGCCAGCCCCCGCAGAAGCGCGGCCAGATCGGGTTCGTCCACGCGGCGCGCGGCGGCGCTGACCTTGAACCAGCGCCGCGTGCGCTGGCTGCGTTCCTTCCAGTCGCGCTTGAGCTGCTCGACCAGCATCGGGAAGACCTCGACCCGGCAGGGCAGCGCGCTGCCATCGTCGAGGATCTTGTCATAGCGATACCGTCCGATCGGCTCGGTGCCGACATGGCCGATGGCGCCTGCCTCTTCCAGCGCCTCGATCTCGGCCGTGCGCCAGGGCTTGCTGACATCCATCCGCCAGCCCTGGGGCATGACCCAGCGCCCGGTCCCGCGCGAGGTCACCATGAGAACGCGCAACCTGCCCTTCGAATCCCAGCGAAGGGGCAAGGCGGCGATCTGCGCGCCTGTCGCGGTTGTGGCCTCGTCTGTCATATCCGGCCTGCTCGGCGGGCATGGGCTGCCCGTTCGGTCTGGTTGCGCAGGGACGTCATGTAAGTGCCCCTGCGACATTTTCACAGGAGTCGATAATATTCGGTTGATCCTTACAACATGAATCGCCCGGCGACCGGTCTTTTCCGGCCTCAAGTGCCGTCCGCGCGCGGGAATCGCTCAGCCGATGGCCAACCGCCCGGCCAGCGAGTTCGGCGCGGTGGCCAGAATCTCGACCGGCGCGATCCGGCCCAGCCAGTCCTCGCCCGCCTCGACATGCACGGCCTGCAGATGGTCGGACTTGCCCACGACCTGCCCCGGCATGCGGCCCGGCTTTTCGAACAGCACGCCGACAACGCGCCCCACCATGGCCTGTTGTGCCGCCTGCTGCTGGGCGTCCAACAGCGCCTGCAACCGGGCCAGCCTGTCGGATTTCACGTCCTCGGGCACCTGCCCCGCGCGCTCGGCGGCGGGCGTGCCGGGGCGGGGGGAATACTTGAAGGAATAGCACTGGCCATAGCCGACCTCGCGCACCAGAGCCATGGTCGCCTCGAAATCGGCTTCGGTCTCGCCGGGAAAGCCCACGATGAAATCGCCCGAGATCAGGATATCGGGCCGGGCGGCGCGGATGCGCGCGATCAGCGCAAGGTATTGTTCGGCCGTGTGCTTGCGGTTCATCGCCTTGAGGATGCGGTCCGACCCCGACTGAACCGGCAGATGCAGGTAGGGCATCAGTTCGGGACAATCGCCATGGGCGGCGATCAGGTCGTCCTCCATGTCGTTCGGGTGCGAGGTTGTATAGCGGATACGCTCCAGCCCCTCGATCCGCGCGAGTTCGCGGATCAGCCGGGCAAGCCCCCAGGCCCCGTCGGCGCCGTCGCCGTGATAGGCGTTGACGTTCTGGCCCAGCAGCGTGAGTTCGTGCACCCCGCGCGCCACCAGATCGCGCGCCTCGTCCAGCACTCGCGCAGCCGGGCGCGATACCTCGGCGCCGCGGGTATAGGGCACCACGCAGAAGGCACAGAACTTGTCGCAGCCCTCCTGCACAGTCAGAAACGCGGTCGGCCCGCGCGCCGCCTTGGGGCGGGTGCCCAGCCGGTCGAACTTGTCTTCCTCGGGAAAATCGGTGTCGAGCGCCCTGCCCCCCGCCCGCGCGCGCGCCTCAAGCTCGGGCAGGCGGTGATAGCTTTGCGGGCCGACCACCAGATCGACCAGCGGCTGGCGGCGCAGGATCTCCTCGCCCTCGGCCTGGGCGACGCAGCCTGCCACGCCGATCTTCAGGTCCGGGTTCGCGGCCTTCAGCCCCTTCAGCCGCCCGAGTTCGGAATAGACCTTCTCGGCGGCCTTCTCGCGGATATGGCAGGTGTTCAGCAAGATCATGTCCGCCGTCTCGGCCGTGTCGGTCACGACATAGCCCGCGGAACCCAGCGCCTCGGCCATCCGCTCGCTGTCATAGACGTTCATCTGACAGCCATAGGTCTTGATGAAAAGCTTTCTGGGCGTGGTCATGGCGCGTTCCCGACGATCTGACGGGCGTCCTACACGAAAGCACCCCCCTGCCGCAACGCTTGCATGGGCGGCGGGTTTGTCGGAACGTGACGCGCAACCTCAAGAGGCAGCAGGAACCAGCCCATGGCGGCAGAGCGGTATCAGGGTCTGGACGATTTCCTGAAACGCGGGCGCGCGGCGCTGGCGCAGGGTCCCGTGGCCCTGATCTTCGTCGAGGACGAGGCCGAGGTCGAAAGCACGATCCGCCACCATGCGCGGCTGGGCTTTCGCGCGCTGGTGCTGTTCGCCCCGGACGAGCTGGTGCTTGCCCCCGAAGCCGCCGCGCTGGTGCATCGCGTGCGCCATGCCCCCTGGGACGACGGCGCGGTGCCCGCCGCGGTCAACCGGGTGATCGCCGCCGCGCCGGGGGTCTGGCTTTACTACTGCTACAACGCCGAATACCTGTTCTACCCGTTCTGCGAGACGCGGAGCGTGAGCGAGATGCTGGCCTTCCATGCCGAGGAACGCCGCGACGCGATGCTGACCTATGTGATCGACCTCTATGCCGCCGATCTGGGCCAGTATCCCGATGCCGTTTCGCGCGAAACCGCGATGCTGGACCGGTCGGGCTATTACGCGCTGGCCCGGCCCGACCCCGCGAACCACGGCCACCCCAAGGAACGTCAGCTCGACTTCTTCGGCGGGCTCAGGTGGCGCTTCGAGGAGCATGTGCCAGAGGCCCGGCGCCGGATCGACCGGATCGCCCTGTTCCGGGCGAAACGCGGGCTGCACCTGCTGGAGGGGCATGTCTTCGACGACGAGGAATACAACACCTATGCCTGCCCCTGGCATCACAACCTGACCGCAGCGATCTGTTCGTTCCGCGCGGCCAAGGCGCTGAAGACCAATGCGGGCTCGACCTTCGACATCCCCGATTTCCGCTGGCAGGGCTCGGTGCCCTTCGCGTGGAATTCGCAGCAACTGATGGATCTGGGGCTGATGGAGCCCGGGCAATGGTTCTGAGGAGCACCATATGAGGATCGAACGCCGGGAATGGGCCGTGTTCTGGTTCACCATGACCTATGTCGCGAGCTTCACGATCTGGTTCTTCTTGCGCGGGAATTACGAGTTCATCTGGTATGTGCTGACAATGCTGGGCATGATCGCGCTGGCCGCGCTGGGCCTGCGCAAGGCGGAATTCCCGGCCGCGCTGCTCTGGGCGCTCAGCCTCTGGGGGCTGGCCCATATGGCGGGCGGTGGCGTGCCGGTCGGTGACAGCGTCCTTTACAACTGGATGATCTGGCATATCGGCGGCGAGGGCGAGCTTGCCATCCTGAAATACGATCAGGCGGTGCATGCCTATGGCTTCGGCGTGACGGCCTGGATGCTGTGGCACCTGATGGTGCGCCACTACCCGGCCACCGAGGGCAGCTGGACCGCGCTGACCTATCCGGCCTTCGGTGCGATGGGGCTGGGGGCGGTGAACGAAATCATCGAGTTCATCGCGGTGCTGGGTATCCCCGACACCAATGTGGGCGGCTATTACAATACCGGGCTGGATCTGGTCTTCAACGCCATGGGCGCGATCGTCACCGTTGTGACAATCGCGCTGGTCCGTGGCTTGCGGTAGGCGTCAGATCCGGCGCAGCCGGATCACCACGTCCACCTTGGAGATCTCGGAGCCGGGAGGCGCTTCGGGCAGGCGCGAAATCTCGATCGAGCCATGCGGGGCATCGCTCAGCCGACCCTCGTCTTCCCAGAAGAAATGCGGATGGTCGTCGACGCGCGTGTCGAAATAGCTTTTCGTGCCGTCGACCATGACTTCCTGCATCAGGCCAGCCTCGCAGAAGGCCCGAAGCGTGTTGTAGACGGTCGCCAGCGACACCCTTTCGCCGGTGCCACAAGAGGCCGCGTAAAGGGCTTCGGCCGTCACATGCCGATCCTTCCCGTCGCCGATCAGCAGGGCGGCGAGACTGATGCGCTGGCGCGTCGGGCGCAGACCGGCCTTGGACAGCCAGCGGCTGCTGCGCTCGATCGCGTCCGGATGGGTGGGATTGTCGTTCAACTGTGCCATATCGCGGTATATGGTCCTGCCCAGTCGAGAATTCAAATGATTCCGGATTGCAGCGGCGCTTTGGCGCGGCATATGCGCACTATTGCCACTCGCCGAGGGCCGGTGCTACAGGGGGCGAACCGCGAAATTCGCCTTACGCAGGGGGCTGCGCCCGCATGACCGACTACCCCACAAGCTTCGACCGGGACGATCTGCTGAAATGCGCGCGGGGGGAACTGTTCGGCCCCGGCAACGCGCAACTGCCCGAACCGCCGATGCTGATGATGGACCGGATCACCGCGATCAGCGCCGATGGCGGCCCCCATGGCAAGGGCCATGTCGTGGCCGAATTCGACATCCGCCCCGACCTGTGGTTCTTCGCCTGCCACTTCCCCGGCAACCCGATCATGCCGGGCTGCCTGGGGCTGGACGGGCTGTGGCAGTTGACCGGCTTCAACCTGGGCTGGCGCGGCTGGCCGGGGCGGGGCTATGCGCTGGGGG
>NZ_DSDD01000462.1:0-13894 GCF_011048875.1 Rhodovulum sp. | reverse complement strand
GGCGCGAAAGCCTCGTCCAGACGATGCGTCAGATCGCCGGAGGACAGAGCCGTCAGACCCCGCCCCAGCCGCTCCACCGCAACCGCCTGCTCCGCGCGCGACCGCTCGCGCTCGGCATCGGCCGCTTCGGCGGCGGCAAGCTTGTCGCGGAAGGCGGAGAGGCTCCGCCCGAGAACCCCGAACTCGTCTCTCCGGCTTTCGACCTCGATCACCGTGGTGTAGCGTCCATTGGCCACGTCGTTCATCGCGCCAAGCGTGGTTGCAAGGGGCGCGGTACTGCTGCGCGCCAGAAAGTAGGACGTTGCCGCCAGAAACAGCAGGCCGACCGCCAGTGCCGCAAGCGCGGTATTGCGCTTGGCGGCGAGGTCGGCCTGGATATCCGAGACATAGGCACCGGAGCCGATCATCCAGCCCCAGGGTGCGAAGGCAGCAACATGGCCCATCTTCATTTCCGGGATGTCAGTGCCCGGCTTGTTGAACCAGTAATCGATCCGGCCGGCGCCGTCCCTCTTCGCGATCCGGTGCATTTCCTGGAAGAGCATCAGGCCCTTCACAACCCGGAACCCGGACTGATCCGCGCCGATCCAGTCCGGACGGAAGGGATGCGCCTGGAAGACCGGATCGTCGTCGAAGGCAACGAAATAACCGTCTCGCCCGAACCGACAGGTCGACAGGGTCTGGCGGCCCATGTCCCGCGCCGCTTCGAGCGACAGCGTGCCCTCGGCAACCTGGCGGTCGAGATCGGCCAGTTGGTTGATCGCTGCATCGGAAGGGGCACCGAGTTCGGCCTCGCGCATGTCATAGGCGATTTCGACTTCCCGCAGCATCAGGAAGCTCGCCAGCGCCAGGGACAGCAGCAGCGCCAGAACGACGATCGCATAGATCCGGATGGAACTACTGTGGAGCATCGGTGTTATGGTTCGTCCCTTTCGATGGCGGGCCGGATGATGGTCGGGGTGACCGGACCCCATGATGAAGTCCGGGAGTGCGGAGTCTGCGTCGTCGCCGTCGCGAGGCAAGCCGGGGTTCGGGACCGCGGCGCCGCAGCCCCGGGATCGCGGCGGCGGCCGATCTGCGCTGCGGCTGGCTGCTGTGGCATGCGTCCGACCTCCTGCTTGTTGACGCCCCACGCGGGCACGCATTCTCCCGACAAGGCCATGGCAGGGATTGCCATCTGGTTACCCGGGCCGAATCCCGGTCTGGAAACTGCGACAAAATCGATCAAAAGACGTCGATATGGCCGCCGGAATGGGGCGCCTCGCGGCGGGTCGGTCCGCCGAACAGGGTGCGCAGTTGGTCCAGACGCAGATCCTCGAGCACGCTGCCGGGAATGCAGGTATCGGCGGGCGTCGCGCGGGCCAGGCGCTCGGCCAGCGGACCCAGATCGTCGAGGATCTGGATCACCAGGTCGATAAGCTGCAATTCGCGCGCCCCGCCCACGGAGGGTGCGGGCGTCCCCGTGCGCGCGAGCACCGCACGTTCATAGCGACGCAACAGATCGACGGCATGGCCGAGCTCATGCCCCAGCCCTCCGAGCAGACGCGCCAGGTCGAGCGGCGCGGCCTCGCCGGGCAGGTCGATCCGGACCGGCGCGGTCACAACCGGCCTACCACGGCCTCGATGGCCTTCTTCATGGTGGCGGTGGTGAAGGGTTTCTTGACGAGGTTGTTCAGGCCCAGTTGCTGGCCTTTCTGGATCAGTTCGGGCGTCGGCGTGCCGGTCACCAGGATATAGCCGATGCGATGGGTCGACCGGTTGCGCCGCAACCCCTCGAGCAGTTGCAGCCCGTCCATGCCGGGCATGTTGTGATCGGCAAGGACAAGGTGGACCGGGTCGGCGACAAGCCGGTTCAGCGCGGATTTCCCGTTGTTTTCCGCGCTGATCTGGAAAATCCCGATCTCCTCCAGCGACTGGGTGACCAGGCCGCGGCTGACGGCCATATCGTCCACGACCATGACGCGAAGCGAATCCTTGAGCGACATCTTCAGTCCTTTCCTTCTGGTAACGATGGCCTCGGCGCGCCCTGGGCGCACTTGCGGTAGGCGGTGACCCCGGCGGTCTCGAGCAAGCCGGTGGCCGGGCCGGTCACCCGCTCGGAATGGCCGATGAAGAGCATGCCGCCCGCGGGCAGCTTCTCGGCGAAGCGCAGCCAGAGCGATTGCTGGGTAGCCTTGTCGAAATAGATCGCCATGTTGCGGCACATGATCGCGTCGAACAGGCCCGGCATCGGCCAGGGGCCGTTGATGTTCAGCTGCCGGAAGGTGATGAGCGGGCGCAGCTCGGGGCGGATCTGGCGCTGCGCCTTGTTGCGCTCGGCCGGGTCGAAGATGCGCGCCTCCCAGTCGCCGGGCGGCGTCTTGCAATCCTCGGCCGGATAGCGCCCCTCCTCGGCCCGCCGGAGCACGAACGGGTCGAGATCGGTGGCCAGGATCTTGATGTCGAGCCGGGCGGCCTCGGGGCAGAGCTTCAGGACACTGCCCGCCAGCGAATAGGGTTCCTGCCCGCTGGAACAGCCCGCCGACCACAGCCGCACCCGCCCGCGATTGCGCGCCCGCGCGATCAGCGGCGGCAGCACCTCGTCCTCGATCTGGGTGAAATGGTGATGCTCGCGATAGAAATGGGTGACATTCGTGGTGAGGGCCGAGATGAAGTGATCGCTCTCCTGCTCGAGATTGGCCTGAAGATAGGCGTGATAGGCGCTGAAATCCTCCAGGCCGAGGACGACGATCCGCTTGCCCAGCCTGGACTGGATCATGGCCTTCTTCGAGGGTTCCAGATGCAGCCCGTATTCCGTCTTCGCGAATCTGGCGATCCGGACGAAATCGCTTTCGACGAATGGGATGTCCGCGGAACGCCGGAAAGCGGAAGAGGCACGCTGCACGGTCATGCGACTTCCCGCAATGCGCTGGGCAGCAGCACCGAGGGCGATAGGATGCGCGACATGCCTTCCTCGATCGAGATCAGGCCGAGGATGCTGTTGGGCAGGTCGCCGTGTCCCATGGCGGGTGCCTCGCAGATCTGCTCGCCGCTGACGGTCAGGATTTCCGACACCGAGTCGACCAGCAGGCCCACGGTCTTGTCGCCCACGGCGACAACCATGATGACGTGACGGGGCGAGGCGTCGCATTTGCCCAACCCGAGCCGCGCGGCCAGGTCGACGATCGGGATCACCGCCCCGCGCAGGTTCATCACGCCCAGCACGGCGCTTTCCGCCTGCGGCAGCGCGGTCACCGGCGACCAGCGCCGGATCTCGCGGATCTGCGTGATCTCGATGCAATAGCTCTGGCCGCCCGCCTTCAGGGTCACGAACTCCAGAACGTCGTCCTCAGACCATTGCTGCGGTCTTGCCATGCTGCATCTCCTCTATCAGCGCCACGTCCCGGCCGAGATCTCCGGCAAGGGTTAGGATGGCATCTGTGTCGATGATCAGGGCGATACGGCCATCGCCCAGGATGGTGGCGGCCGAGATCCCCTCGATCACGCCGTAATTGCCCTCGAGGCTCTTGACCACGACCTGCCGCTGGTCGGAAATCTCGTCCACGGCAAGGGCGACATGGCCCGAGCGTTCCGAGCGGATCAGGATCAGGATATTCTCCGACGATATCTCGTCCCCGCAGGTGAAGCCGAGCAGGTTGCCCAGATGCACGATCGGCACATAGGTGCCGCGGATCGACAGCAGCCGACCCTCGCGGCCATAGGGCACGATATCCTGCGGGCGCGGGCGGATCGTTTCCAGCACGCTGGAGAGCGGCGCGACCAGCGTCTGGCCCGCGGCGTGGATCACCATCCCGTCCATCACCGCAAGCGTCAGCGGCAGCGAGATCGAGAACAGCGTGCCCTCGCCCGGGCGGCTGGAGATCGTCACCTTGCCGCCCAGCATGGTGATCGCGGTCTTGACCACGTCCATCCCCACGCCACGGCCCGACAGGTTGGTCACCTTCTCGGCGGTCGAGAACCCGGCCATGAACAGCAGGTTGTCGATCTCGGGCTCGCTGAGCTTGGCATCCGCCGGCACCAGGCCCTTGGACACCGCGATCTCGAGGATGCGCTTGCGGTTCAGCCCGGCACCGTCATCGGCGATCTCGATCAGCACATCGCCCGAACGATGCGCTGCCGAAAGCCGGATCGTGCCCATCACCGGCTTGCCCGCGGCGATCCGTTTCTCGGCGCTTTCGATGCCGTGATCGACGGCGTTGCGGATCATGTGGGTCAGCGGTTCGGCAAGACGCTCGACCAGGGTCTTGTCGATCTCCGTCCCCTCGCCTTCGGCAACCAGGACGACCTCCTTGCCCAGTTTGTCGGCGGCCTCGCGCACAATGCGCTGCATCCGCTGGAACAGGGGCTTGACCGGCTGGGCGCGGATCGCCATGACGCCTTCCTGCAACTCGCGGGCGAGATACTGGTAGTCGTCCAGATCGCTCATGATGTCGGAATTCGAGGCCAGCCCGGTCTCCTGCAGTTTCTGCGCGATCACCGCCTGGTTGATGATCAGTTCGCCCACCGTGTTGATCAGCCGATCCACCCGTTCGGGATCGACCCTGAGCGTGGTCTGCGGCACAGGTGACGCGGCCTTCGCGGCGCCCTTCGCCGGGTTGACCGGTTCGGCGGCCACCGGGGCGCGCGTTTCGGCGGACACCGGGGCGCGCGTTTCGGCGCCAAGCGCCAGCTCGATCGGCGCCGGTGGCGTCTCGCGCGGGGCGGCGGCGCGGAACTGCACCTGCGGCGGCGCGGTCTCTTCGGCCACGGACGGGGGCGAGAGGTCCGGCACGGGTTCGGCCCCGTCCGCGCCGGGATCGTCGACCGCCTCGATCTGGCAGAGATCCTCGAGGAACATGAAGACGTCGCGCACGGCATCCTCGGTCACCTGCCCGCGCAGCGTCAGGTCCCAGTTGAGATAGCACCGCTCCGGGTCGAACGCGTCCGCCTCGGGCAGCGCCGACAGGTCGCAGCGGGTCTCCAAATGGCCGAGCATGGCAAGTTCGGAGAACAGCAGGACCGGGTCATGGCCGTTGCGGAACAGATCGGAGGACGCGGTCAGCCGGATGCGGAAGCAGGTCTCGCCCGCCTGCGCGGGCGCCGTGTGCTCGTCCCCCTCCTCGCCGAGCGGGTCCAGAACGAGCGGCTGGAACCCGAAGAAGTCCATGTCCGCCGCGGCGTCCCCCGCGTCCTCCGCCGCCGTGCCCGACAGCTCGTTCAGTTTGTCGAGGATGGCGGGCATCGCTTCGGGGATCTCGGTGCTGTCGGCCTGGGCAAGTTCCACCAGGTCGGCCAGCATGTCGCTCGAGCGCAGGATCGTGTGCAGCGCATCGGTATCGGGCACCAGCTCGCCCGAGCGCACCCGGTCGAGCACCGTCTCGAAGCAATGGGCGAAGGTGACCAGGTTCTCCAGCCCGAAGGCCCCGGCCGCGCCCTTGATCGAATGCACCGCGCGGAAGATCGCGTTCACCGTGTCGTCGTCGGCACTGCCGGCGATCATGTTCTGCGAGCCTTCGGACAGCTGTTCCAGAAGGTCCTCGCACTCGGCGAAGAAAGTGGCCTTGAGATCATCGCGGGACATGGTCAGCGCACCCCCGTCACACGGCGGATCACGCTGATCAGGCCCTCGTCCTCGAACGGCTTGACGATCCAGCCCGTCGCCCCGGCATTGCGCGCGCGTTCCTTCAGCGCGGGGCCGCTTTCGGTGGTCAATACCAGGATCGGCACGCGCGCGTTCACACCGCCGCCGCGGATCGATTCGATCACGCCGAACCCGTCCATCTTGGGCATGTTGATGTCGGTGATGACCGCGTCGTACTGGTCCTGCTGGAACACGTCGACGCCATGCACGCCGTCATTCGCCGTGGTCACCGAGAAGCCGGCCGAGCTCAGCACCTCGCACACCATCTCTCGCATGGTCAGGGAATCGTCAATGGCAAGAATGTTGATCATTACTGCACTCCTTCGGTGCCGAGAATCGCCTCGCCCAGGCCAAGCAGCCGCAACCCCTCGACGAAGCGCTCGGAGGGCTCGACGATGTCGAAACTGCCGCCGCCGGCCTCGACATGGCGTCTGAGAAAGGCAAGAAGCTGGGCCGCGAGCGCGGTGGGTGCATCGGCCCCGTCGGCGTGCAGGGTCACGGCATGCGGCCCGCCCCCCAGCACCGCCTTCACGATCTTGCCGGGCGCGTCGGCCCGGGCGGGATCGCGGATATCGAGATCCAGGTGACGATCAGGCTCCATTCCGAATCCCCGTTTTCCTGTGTGTCAACCAATGTCTCTGTCTGTCTAAGCCCGCGAAGCCTAAGAACTGGTGAACATGTCCCGTCCGGCCCGCCCCCCCACAAAGGCACCCCGCGGAGCCCCTGCCTATCGCCGCCCGATGGGCCGGTTTTTGGGCGGCGGATGGACGTCTCGGTGGCACGGGCATGTCATCGCCGGCGCGGGGCCCAGCCTGTCGGGGGGCCAGGGGCCGTCGCCGGGAGGGGCGGCAAGCCGATTCGCACGGGTCATCCGGGCCGATCCGGGGAATGCGCCGCGCGGGAAAGGGCCAGAGGCCGAAACGGGCGGACCCGGGACGCGTCGGGGGGACAGCCGGTCCGGGGGGCATCATGGTCGAACCGCCCGCCGACGTGCCCCTGCGCCGCATGCGGGCGACCGGCGCCGCTAGGCCACCGAGGCGCGCAGCGGCACCGCCCCGTGAGCGGCCGCATTGAAGCGCGCCACCAGCGCGCGCAGCCGTTCGCCCTCGGCCCGGAGCGTGTCGCTCGCCGCCGTCGTCTCCTCGAACATTGCCGCGTTGTGCTGGGTCACCTGGTCGAGCTGGCCGACCGCGATGTTGATCTCGCCCAGGCCCACGGATTGCTCTGCGGCCAGCTTGGCGATCTCGCTGACCCGGTCGGTGACGCTCTCGACCGCCGCGACGATGGCATCCAGCGCCTCGCCGGTGCGCCCGACAAGGCCCACGCCCAGCTTGACCTTCTCGCCCGAGGACGAGATCAGCGCGCCGATCTCGTGGGCGGCCTCGGCGGTGCGCTGGGCAAGCGCCCGCACTTCCGAGGCGACGACGCCGAAACCGCTGCCCGCACCGCCCGCCCGCGCCGCCTCGACGCCCGCGTTCAGCGCCAGCAGGTTAGTCTGGAAGGCGATGTCGTCGATCACATGGACGATCCGCGCGATCTCTCCGGCCGAGGCGTCGATCTCGCCCATCGCGTGCACCGTCTCGCCCACGATCTGCGCGCCGGACTGGGCCTTGCCGATGGCATCCCGGCCGATCGCGTCGGTGCCGCGCGCGCCCTCGGCGGTGGCGCCGATCGAGGTGGTCAGATCCTGCAGCGCCGCCGCGGTCTCTTCCAGCGTGGCAGCCGCATTCTCGGTCCGCTGCGACAGCTCATGCGCCGAGCCGTTGATCGCGGCGACGCTGGCATTGATCGTCTGGGCCGAATCCGTGATGTCGGAGATCAGTTCCCCAAGGCTGGCAACCGTAGCGTTGTAGTCGCGGCGCAGCGCGTCGTGGCCTTCGCCCAGATCGGCGTCGATATGCGCCCCCATATCGCCCGCGGCCAGCCGCCTCAGCCCCTCGGCCAGGGTGTCCACCACCGCCTTCTGATGCGCCTGAGCGGCGTCGCGGTCGCGTTTCAGCGCATGTTCCTTGGCGATGCTTTCGCGGAAATGGACCAGCGCCTCGGCCATCTGCCCGATCTCGCCGCCGAGCTTGCAATCGGCCTGGAAATCGAGGTCGAGATCGCCCCCGGCCAGCCGCCGCATCTTGGCGATCATCCGCAAGAGCGCCTTCGAGATCTGCCCGCCGAACAGCACCGCAAGGCCCAACCCCGCCAGCAGCGCCACCGCCCCGGCCCCGAAGGCCAGCAGGCGCATCTGCCCCGCGATCGCCAGATAGGCGCTGCGCGGCACCATGACATGCACGAGCCCCGCGGTATTGCCCGCGAAATCGGCCACCGGAATGATCCGCGCGGCATAGCTCTGCCCGGCGATTTGCAGTTCGCGCGCGGCGTTCGCCTCGTCCTCGGCCGCCTCTGCCGCAGCGGGCGTCAGCAACGGGTCACCGGCGATGGTGGCCACCGCGCGCTGGACCGTGGCATCCGTGGCCGAAAAGCCCGCGATGCTGTCATCGGGCAGGATGTAGAATTCAAGCTGCGTGTCGCTGTTGCGCACCAGCCCCTGAAAGAACGCCGCATCCAGATCGAGCCCGATCTCGACCGTGCCGACATGCCGCCCCTGATGGGCCAGGGGGCTGATGCCGCGAATGCCCAGCCCGCCCCGGCCGCGTTCCAGACCGGCCATCGGCGCCTTGCGCGCATTGGCCTCGATCACCGTCTTGCGAAAAGCCGACAGGTCGTCGCCGAACCGGTCGGGCTGATGCACCCGGAACAGCGAGGTGGCAGGCGGTTCGTGGAACTGGAACTGCACGATGCCGTGCTCGGCGCGCATCTGCGCAAACCCCGGCACGAACAGCGCGGCCAGCCGGTCGCGGTCCTGCGCGGCGGCGGCTTCCTGCACCTCGGGGATCGCGGCGACAAGGGCGGCGGTGGTCAGCGCGCTGCCGATCCGGTCTTCGATCGCCGCCTGAAGGCGCAGCTCGAACTGGTCCAGCTCGCGCAGCGTGCCGCGGTCGATCAGGCCCTTCATGCCCCAGAGCATCGGCGCCAGCACCAGTCCGGCGGTCATCAGGACCGACACGGAAATCGCCAGGATAATTCTTGTTCTGAAGGACATGGAACGCTCCCCCTTGTCCGGGACCGGGCGCCGCGAAACATCGGCACGCGCGAGGAAGCATTCAGAACAGATGTTACTTCGGGCTTAAGCCGCCTGCCGGGGATCCTTCAGATTTTACCGATCCCGCGCTGCGGGGCGCCTCAGACGCCCAGATAGCGTTTCAGAACCTCGGGCCGGGCGCGCAGATCGGCGGCGTCCACCGTCTCGCGGCTTTGGCCATTCTCGACAAACACCACCCGGTCGGCGGCCGACAGGACCGCGTCAAGCCGTTGTTCCACCAGCAGGATCGCGACGCCCTCGGATTTCAGCCGGACCACGACCTGCCTTATCGCCTCGATCATCGAGGGTTGCAGCCCCTCGGTCGGCTCGTCCAGCAACAGCACCCGCGGCTCAAGGCACAGCGCGCGGGCGGTCGCCAGCATCTGCTGTTCGCCCCCGGACAGGGTTTCGGCGCGCTGGCCCATCCGGTCGGCCAGCCGCGGGAACAGATCCAGCACCCGGGTCAGCACATGGCGCGGGCTGTTCCGCGTCATCAGACCGATTTCCAGGTTCTGCGCGACCGTCAGCTCGGCAAACAGCCGCCGCCCCTGCGGGATATAGCCGATCCCGCGCCGGGGCACCTCATGGGCGGGCAACCGGCCGATATCCTCGCCCTCCAGCGCGATCCGGCCCGCGCTCAGCGGCAAGAGCCCCATGATCGCCTTCATCGTCGTGGTCTTGCCCGCGCCGTTGCGGCCCAGCAGGCAGGTGATCTCGCCCGCCCGCACGGCCAGCGACAGCCCGCGCAGCACCTGCACCGGGCCATAGCCCGCGTCGATGCCCGTCACCTCAAGCATCCGCGCCGGTCCCCAGATAGGCCGCCTGCACCGTGGCCGAGGCATGGATCTCGGCCGGGCTGCCCTCGGCCAGCACCTCGCCGAAATCCAGCACCGTGATCCGGTCGGCCAGCGCCATGACCACGCCCATGTTGTGCTCGATCAGCAGGATCGTGGTCTGTGCGGCCAGATCGCGGATCAGCCGCCTGAACGCCGCGATCTCGCCCTCGGCCAGCCCCTGCGTCGGCTCGTCCAGGATCAGCAGGCGCGGCGTCTGCGCCAGCCCCATCGCCAGTTCCACAAGCCGCTGGTGGCCATAGCTCAGATCGCCCGCCAGCGCGCCCGCATGGGCGCCAAGACCCACGCGCTCCAGCACCGCCGCCGTCTCGCGCGCCACCGCGGCCCGGTCGCCGCCCAGCCTGCGCCGCGCGGCCAGCGCCACGTTCTCGGCCACGTCGAGCCGCGCGAAGACCGAGGTGATCTGGAACGTGTAGGCCATGCCCAGCCGCACCCGCGCATGCGCCGGCAGCCGGGTGATGTCGCGCCCGTCAAACACGATGGCCCCCGATGTGGGCGCCACCCGCCCGATCAGCATCGAGACGAAGGTGGTCTTGCCCGCCCCGTTCGGCCCGATCAGCGCCCGGATCTCGCCCGGTTCCAGGTCGAAATCGACCTCATGCACCGCGCGCAGCCCGGCAAAGGATTTCGACAGCGCCCGCGTGGACAGCAGCGCGCTCATGGCAGCCACCGCAGCCAGCGCCGCCGCACCTCGCCCATCAGCCCCTGCGGCGCGAAAAGCGTCAGGAGCACCAGCGCCACGCCCGCGACCAGCATGTAGGCCGGCGTCAGCCCCGACGAGATGTCGATCAGGTAGAACATGAACAGCACGCCGAAGAACGGCCCGATCACCGTTCCCGCGCCGCCCAGCAGCACCCACAGAAGCGGGAAGATCGAGAAATGCACCTCGGCGAAACTGGCGCCGACATAGCCGAACATCAACCCGTAGGCCGCCCCCGCAGCGCCCGAGAACAGCCCCGACATCACCACCGCCGCCAGCTTGTGGCGGAAGATGTCATAGCCCAGCAACTCGGCCCGCTCGGGGTTCTCGCGGATCGCGACCAGCACCCGGCCAAAGGGCCGCCGCACCAGCCACAGCGTCGCGGACAGGCACAGCGCGAACAGCCCCAGCGCCAGCAGGAAACGGATATCCGGATCGGTCAGGTCCAGCCCGAAAAGCACCCGGTCCGCCCCGGCCAGCACCAGCCCCTCGTCGCCCCGCGTCCAGCGCGCGGCCAGCAGGATCGCGAGGTAGAACGCCTGCGAAAACATCAGCGTCACGATCATGAAGGCCACGCCCACCGTGCGCAGGGCGAGCAGGCCGACCACCAGCGCCAACCCCCCGGCCGCCGCGATCCCGGCCAGAAAGGCCAGTTCCGCCCCCAGCCCCAGATGGTAGAGCGCCATCCCCATCCCGTACATTCCGGCTGCAAAGAACATCGCATGGCCAAGACTCAGAAGCCCGGTATAGCCGAACAGCAGGTTGTAGCCGATCGCATAGCAGGCCAGCACCATGATCCGCGCCAGGTTACCATGGTGATAGACCGGCAGCAGGAAATGCAGCGCCGGCAACAGCGCGAGCAACCCGCCATGCAGCGCAAGGATCCGGGCAGTCATCGCTCAGGCTTTCCCATCAGCCCCTGCGGGCGGAACACCAGCACCAGGGCCACCAGAAGCGTCGCGACGATCTTGGCCAGCGTCGGCGAGAAGAAAACCGACAGGATGCCATCCGACAGCCCGATCAGCAGTGCCGCGATCAGCGTGCCGGACAGGCTGCCCAGGCCCCCGATGATCACCACGATGAAGGACAGCAGCAGCGCATCGCCCCCCATCAGGTAATGCGCCTGCTGGATCGGCACGATCAGCACGCCCGCCAGCGCCGCCAGCCCCGCCCCCAGCCCGAAGACCAGCGCATAGACCCGCTCCACCGGGATGCCGAAGGCCTGCGCTGTCTCGCGATCCAGTTGCGTGGCGCGCATCACCAGCCCGATCCGCGTGCGCGTCATCAGGACCCACAGCAAGGCCAGAACCACGACCGCCGCCCCGATCACGAACAGCTTGTAAGAGGTGATCGACAGCCCCCAGGGCCAGTAGAGCGACGGGCCGCCCGCGCCCCATTCGACCCAGGGCAGCGCGATGCGCTGGTTGAAGGGGGCCGCCACCGGCCGCGCATCCGGGCCATAGCCCATCAGCGTCACCTGCTGAACGATGTAGAGAATCCCGATGGTCGCGACGATGGTCCGCTCGGGGTCATAGCCCACCCGTTTCAGCACCGTGACATCGGCCGCTACCGCCAGCGCCGCCACGATCAGCGGCACCGCGACCAGTACCGCCACGAACCCCAGGGCGCCCCCGCCCGCCATGCCCGCGACGACAAAGGCCAGCACCGCGCCCAGCATGTAGAACTCGCCATGCGCGACATTGACCACCCGCATCACCCCGAAGACAAGGCTCAGCCCCGCGGCCATCAGCGCCAGCACCGCGGCCGTCACCGCGCCTTCCAGCGCGGCCAGCATCAGGTAGGGACCGAACTCCATGCGGTCGCGTTCTCCTGTCGGGGGGACGGGCGGCGCTCAGAACGGGCGCGCGGTGTAATCCACCTCGTCGGGATAGAAGGTCTCCTCCAGCGGCACGGTGCGCACCACGTCCAGACGCCCGTTTTCCAGCCTGGAGACATGCTGTTGGCCGAATACCTGGTGCGTCCGCCCGTTGAACAGCTTGGCGCCCTGCGGATGCTCGTTCGATTCCGCCATGTCGGTCATCGCCTCGACCGCCTCGACCAGTTTCTGGCGATCCTGCGGCCCGGCATAGCCCGCCGCGTCCATCCCGCGCTTGATGATGTAAAGCGTCTCCCAGCAGCCGAACATATGGGCATAGGTCGACACGTCGCGCGGATCGCTCGCCGAGGCGCCATTCTCGTCGATGCCGACTTCGGCGCGGAAATGGCGGTCGAACTCGGTCTGGTCGGGCTGGACGTAACGCGGCATCCCCTCCCAGAAATAGGTGCCTTCCAGGAAGTCGAGCCCGGGGCTGCGCAGGTCCACCGCCTCCAGGCTATCGATGAAGCCGAAGATCGCCGGGCGCGAGGGGCCGAAGAACTCGCCCATCTCCTTGACGAAGGTCAGCACCGCGGGGCCGACCATGACGTGATAGATCACCTCGGTCTCGCGCGGGATGCGGGGGAAATACCTGGTGAACGAGGTCTCGGTGGGCGGGATCGCCAGCTTGGCGATCACCTCGCCGCCCTGCGCCGCGATCGCCTCGGAGAAGAAGTCGCGATGGTCATGGCCGAAGGCGTAATCGGGAAAGATCATCGTGACCTTCCTGCCCAGCGTCTCGGCCACGAAGGGCGCCACGGCCAGAACCTGGCTTTTGACATCCGTGATGCCGGGCTGCAACGTCCAGCGGTTCAGCATTCCGCTGGCGACGTGATGACCCTCGGAGACCGCGAAATAGGGCAGCTTCAACTCGCCAGCCCGCGGGGCGGACCCGATCACCACATGGCTGAACAGCGTGCCGAAGGCCACGTCCACCCGATGCTGGTTGGCGAATTTCTCGACCACCTCGGCCCCGCGCCGCGGGTCGGTGCCGTCATCCTCGGTCACGATTTCCAGCGGCCGGCCATTGATGCCGCCCGCCGCGTTGATCACCCGCGCCGCGGCCTGCGTGGTGCGGTCATACCAGCGCCCATAGGCCGCCCCGATGCCGGTCGCATGCATCTGGAACCCCACGCGGATCGGCGCGGCGCTCTGGGCATGGGTGTAGCGCGCCCAGAGCGGCAGCGCGGCAGCGGCGGTCCCCGCCCCGGCCAGCGTCTTCAGCGCGGCGCGGCGGGCGGGATCGGCGGGCGTGGCGCCCGGTTTGGTCGGATCTGACATGGCTTCATCCCCCGGCAAGGAACGGCGTTGTGGCGCCTTGTGCGCCAGTCTGTCGGGCTGCGCGGGCTTTGTCCATGTCTGACGGTCCCGCGGCGCCGCAGAGCCCGCCGGAACAGGGGCCTGCCCGCCCTGCCCCGACAGAAGCGCGGCCCGGCGAATCGGTGACGCCCGGCGGCATGGAAATCAGGTTGCGCGCCTGCGGCGCATTGCATTGTCTCGCCAGCGGCTTGCGCCGCTTGCTCGGATCTGCCTCCGGCGGGGATATTTGGGGCCAGAAGAAGGACGCAGGCCCGCCTATTGGGGCCGACAGTCGCAGCCGGTCGGCAGGCCCTTCTCGTCAAGCTCGGGCGAGCAGCATTGCTGCCCTTCCTGTGTCGTGCAGCAATAGAACTCGCGCCCGGCCACGCCTTGCCCGGGCCAGGGGCAGGACGCG